>NZ_JBFULB010000518.1:0-1584 GCF_056400545.1 Stenotrophomonas sp. P5_A8
GATTAAAAGTCTTCTGCTCTACCGACTGAGCTAACGGCCCATTGCACGCCCCGGCATCGCTGCCGGGGGTGCGCATTCTAACCTATCTTGGCGCCAAGGCGTACCGTCCGCCGATCAAACGTAGCGGGTCGGGTCGGCCACGCCGGCCTCGGTGAAGCCCTGCGCGCGCAGGCGGCAGGCGTCGCAATGGCCGCAGGCCGCGCCGCTGTCGTCGGCGTTGTAGCAGGACACGGTCAAGCCGAAATCCACGCCCAGGCGTACGCCTTCACGCACGATGTCGGCCTTGCTCAGGAACTGCAGCGGCGCGTGGACCTGGATCCCCGCCCCTTCCACGCCGGCCTTGGTGGCCAGGTTGGCAAGGGCCTGGAAGGCCTCGATGAACTCGGGCCGGCAATCCGGGTAGCCGGAGTAATCCACTGCGTTGACGCCGCAGAAGATGTCATTGGCGCCCAGCACTTCGGCCCAGCCCAGCGCGACGGACAGCATGATGGTGTTGCGCGCGGGCACGTAGGTGACCGGGATGCCCTCGCCGCCCGCTTCGGGCACGTCGATGTCATCGGTCAGCGCCGAGCCGCCGATGCTGCGCAGGTCGACGTTGACGGTCTTGTGCGCGACCACGCCCAGCGCCTTGGACACCGCGGCGGCGGCATCGAGTTCAGAGGTGTGCCGCTGGCCATAGCGCACGCTGAGCGCATGCACGGCGAAGCCCTGTTCCTGGGCAATGGCGATGACGGCGGCGGAGTCCATGCCGCCGGACAGGAGGACGACTGCTTTCTTCATGGGGGTGTTTCCGGTGGGTTGCGGGAGCCAGCACGCTGTCCCGCGCCGGAATGACTTCAAAAAGAGGCGTGGCGAGCGGCGGACGCGCGCTCGCCGACGATCAACGGCCGGGTTCGTCGTCCCAGAGGATCTTGTGCAGCTGCATCTGGAAGCGCACCGGCAGGCGATCAGCGACGATCCAGTCGGCCAGCTCGCGCGGGCTGACCTGGCCCTTGCTCGGCGAGAACAACACCATCGCGCGTGCGTTGAGCGTGTGTTCGGCAACCATCGCCCGTGCCCACTCGTAGTCCTCGCGGCTGCACAGGACGAACTTGATCTGGTCGCGGCGGGTCAGCAGCGACAGGTTCTGCAGAAGGTTGCGGGCCATTTCGCCAGAGCCCGGGGTCTTGAGGTCGACCACGCGTGATACGCGCGGATCGACCGCGCTGACATCCAGCGCGCCGGAGGTTTCCAGCGAGACATCCAGGCCGGCATCGCACAGCTTCTCCAGCAGCACCAGGCAGCGCTTTTGCGCCAGCGGCTCGCCCCCGGTCACGCAGACGTGGTGGACACCCTGGGCCAGGACCTCGGCGACGATCGCGTCGATGTCCCACCAGGTGCCGCCATGGAACGCGTAGGCGGTGTCGCAATAGGTGCAGCGCAGCGGGCAGCCGGTCAGGCGCACGAACACGGTCGGCCAGCCGGCGGTGTCGGCCTCGCCCTGCAGCGAGGTGAAGATCTCGGTGATCTTCAGGCGCGGCAACGGCGACTGCACGATCTCGCTGGGGAGCGCGGCGGCGGCGGACAAGGAGACGGTCATGGCGG
>NZ_JBFULB010000519.1:0-1566 GCF_056400545.1 Stenotrophomonas sp. P5_A8
AGGGCCGAGGCCCCCCAGGGCCCGTTCGAACCCCAGTTGGCCAAGCTGGGCGAATCGCCCCCAAAGGGCGAGCAGTGGGTTCATGAGATCAAATGGGATGGCTACAGGATCCTGGCCACGGTGGCGGAAGGCGAGGTTCGCTTGTGGTCGCGCAACGCGTTGGAATGGACCARCAAGATCCCGGAGATCCGTGAAGCCATCGCTACATTGGGGTTGAAGTCCGCCGCGCTGGACGGGGAGCTGATCGCGGGGCGCGGGACCAAGGAAGACTTCAATCTACTTCAAGCCACCCTATCTGGGGAGCGCCAGGGTGCGCTGTCCTATGCGCTCTTTGACCTTCTGCATATCAATGGCGTGGACATCGCCGATGCTCCGCTGCTGGAACGAAAGGCGCTCTTGGAGGAAGTTCTCAAGGGAGCCCCGACCCATCTGGCCATGAGTTCGCACATCGCCGGCGATGGGGAGGCGGCCTACCGTTTGGCGGGTGAGCAGCATTTCGAGGGCATCATCTCCAAGCGCGCCGATCGCGGCTACCACGGCGGCCGGGGCGAGGATTGGAAGAAGACCAAGCAGTTGGCCAGCGACGAATTCGCCGTGGTCGGCTACACCGCGCCCAAAGGAAGCCGCACCGGTTTCGGATCGTTGCTACTGGCCAAGCCCGACCCCAAGCATGGATGGCTCTACGTGGGGCGCGTCGGCTCGGGGTTTTCGGACACCTTAATTGGGGAGCTGACAGCGCTGATCGGCACGGCCGGCGGGAAGAAGCCCACCGCACATGTCCCAACGACAGAGACCGACTTGCGGACCGCCACCTGGTTTGCGCCCCGGTTTGTCGTCGAGGTCTTCTACCGAGGGATTGGCGGGCAACAATTGCTGCGCCAAGCGTCGCTGAAAGCGGTGCGGCCTGACAAAGACGTGGCCGATCTGAACGACTCGGATCAGAGCAACAATTCCGGCGGCGGTGCTACATCGGCCAAGCCGAACAAACGTGGGAAGCAAGCCGTCACCAGACCCGAGCGCAGTGTTGCCGTCAAACCCACGAACAGCAAGGGCAGGGCGGATGCAGGAGAGCGGGTTCCCCCAAAGCTCTCAAGCCCGTCCAAGGTCATCTTCCCCGACATCAAGGCCACCAAGCAGGATGTGTGGGATTACTACAGCGCGGTCATGGACCATCTGCTGCCTGAGATCGTTGGGCGTCCACTGTCGATCATCCGCTGCCCAGCTGGGAACGGCCGGCCGTGCTTCTTCCAGAAACACCACACTGCGGGTCTGGAGTTGGTCAGTTCGGTGAAGCTCAAGGAAGACAGTGGAATCAACGCCTACTACCTGGTGGTTGAAGACGCTGCCAGTCTCTTGGAGCTTGTGCAGTTCAACGCCTTGGAGTTTCACCCTTGGGGCAGCCACGCCGATTCGCCCGACCGCGCCGATCGCGTGGTGTTCGACCTTGACCCAGGCCCGGACGTGCCGTTCTCGGAGATCAAGAAAGCTGCCACCGACATTCGGAAGCTCCTTCAGCAGTTGGAGCTGGAGTCTTTCCTACGCGTTTCCGGAGGCAAGGGCTTACAC
>NZ_JBFULB010000520.1:0-1563 GCF_056400545.1 Stenotrophomonas sp. P5_A8
GCGCAGACCGCCGGCGCGCGCAGACCGCCGGCGCCGCCGCGGCCGTCGCTGGCGCAGCGGCCGTGGGTGCCACCGCCGTCGCCGCCGCTGCTGGCCAGGACAAGCCCGGGATCAAGCTGGATGCGGCCTACAACGCCGGCGTGCAGTACGACGACGTCAAGTACGCGATCAATATTGCGTCCAGCCAGTATTACCGTGGCAACGGCGTCACCGGCAAGAACGTGGATCAGGGCTACATCGACTGTTCCGGCTGGGTGGGCACGCTGCAGAACAAGACCCAGGACGAGATCAACCGCAAGGCCGGCCATGAGGTCTACACCGACGCGGACAAGATCAAGCTCGGGTATGCCGGCTCGGGCACCATCGTGCAGAACGCCTACAAGGAATCGGGCGTGCTGCTCGACCGCGCCGGCATCGCCAAGCCCGGTGCCCTGCAGGAAGGCATGGTCATCGGGCTGGATACAGCCAAGACCAAGCACGAACACTGGAACGGCATCGACCACATCGTGATGGTGGTGCGCGACCCGAACACCGACAAGCTGTTGATCAGCCAGTCCACCGGCAGCAAGGGCGTGCACACCATGCCGGTGGAGGAGTACCTGAAGCAGGTGGAGAGCCACCCGAACTGGAAGATCTATGCTTCCGATCCGCTGTCCAAGGGCCGCCACCTGCTGGAAAGCCACACGCAGGATCGCGTGCAGGGGCAGGGTGCGGCGACGCATGAAGCGCCGGGCAAGCACGGCAACGCACAGCCCGACGCCGCCCATGGCGCGCTGCTCAAGGACGGCAGCAAGGGCGATGCGGTGCGCAATGTGCAGGAGGAGCTCAACAAGCTTGGCTACGTCGGCGGGGATGGCAAGCCGCTGACCGAGGACGGCAAGTTCGGCCGCAACACCCAGGATGCGGTGCGCGCGTTCCAGCGCGACAACGGGCTGGGGGTCGACGGCATCGTCGGGGCCAAGACCCTGGGCGCGATCGGCGAAGCACGCGACAAGCCGCTGCTGAGCGATCCGCGGCATGCCAACAACCCGATGTTCGAACAGGCGGTCAAGGGCATGGAAGGTCTGGAGGCGGGGACCTTCAAGGACCGCCAGTCGCTGCTCAACGCCGCCGGCGCGCTGACCCAGGACGCCAAGGCGGCCGGTCTGCAGCGCATCGATGCGGTGGTGCCCAGCACCAACGGGCAGTTGCTGTTCGCGGTGCAAGGGGGCACCGGCGATYCGGTGCAGTTGCGTGCGCACGTGGAGAAGGGCGCGGCGGAAACGCAGTCGCTTGCCGCCACCAGCGCCGCGCTGCACGAGCCACAGCAGGCCCAGCAGGAGCAGGTGCGCCAGACCCAGAAGGCGATGGGGCACTGAGTTTCATCGGGCAGGACGCCCACCGGGAAGGAAGCCCACGGAAGGCCGCGCTCGCGCGGCCTTCTTTTTTTTGTTCTCTCATCTGCGTGGCAAGCACGAAGCGCGCTGCCAACTTTCTCGCGCGGCGGTCGGTGGATCGGGCGCTGGGGCCCCATRCCCTTTCCGGCGAATGTCCCCCGGCCGCAAGCGGCCTCCTCCTTTATTT
>NZ_JBFULB010000521.1:0-1556 GCF_056400545.1 Stenotrophomonas sp. P5_A8
GTAGTAGACGCTGGCATTTGCCAACGAGGCGAGGAGGCGGCCAAACTCAGCCCCTGTTCCCAGGAGGACGCGACTTCCAAATCTGTACTTCGGGGCATCCCCGCGCATTATCTGTGCGGGAACAAACGCGGCCTTGGCGTGCTTTGACTTCCAGTGATCTAGCAATTTTGCGAATGACCATGACATCGCTACATCACCCGCGTGATCGATCATCACCACTGCGCCGTCCGGACGGTACTTCTGGCTTTGCCGATCATATCCGTGAAGGTCTATCCGGAGCTTCTTGTTCGATTTGATCTCGGCCCCGACTTTGTATACGCCGCCGAAGTTGGTTCGACCAGATATTGTCCGTGCGGCGTGACCATATGCAGTCAGGAATGMCTCAATTCCATCCGAAACGTACGTTCCTCCATCCGGTTCGGGTGTGAACAGCGTAACAACGCTACTTCCTGGCTTCTCAGAGTTCGTTACGCCTCGAGCCTTGATCTCCCAGCCGTGAAAGTCAGGTAATGCAAACCCATTTGAGCGGATCCCGAGCAGTGCCTCAAGCGTATTGCCGTTGCAGTTGGTTGCCCTGCAAGGGACGACAACGCCGCGTCTGTCCAAACGAATCGAGTCGTTCCACCCCGAGCGGTGAATCCTTGCAAGTGCCCCCAACAGAGCGAGGTAGTCGTCTGAATCCGAGTTGTGAGGCTCAATCGGCAGCTCGCGCAATGCCCCGTAAGCTTCGTGAGGTTGATCTGCATTGATCTGCCTTGCAGCCGGGCTCTCTGGCGGGACAGCGATAGCTACAATCGTGCGCCGGCTCGTCAGTCCGATCAAGAGGATCCGGTCGGGTACCGTTCCGAGCTTGTCCTTGTCGAAGAATGTTGAAGGCGCGTAGCGCGCGCCCTTCAGGAAACCCGACATTCGGACTTCGGGGTACTGCGGATAGAAGATCAGCTTGGCCTCTGGAGCCTTTGATGGTTGTCCTGTGCTGGTGATCCAGTACATCTCCAATGGGGCATGGAAGACCGGCTCGGTGTTGCCAGCCTTGATTGAATAAGAAGAGTGTGCAACGACAGCGCCAGAAGGAATCCGGCTCAAGTCCGATAGATCGGGTGCCAAGTACACCTGGTTCTTTGAGTTGGCGTTCTGTGGAAGTTGCTTGTAGAGGATCTCGGTAGCTCCGTTTGCCACAAGCATGCTCACAGCTGTGCTGAGCTCGAGGTTGTAGAGCCACTGGTCCCGGTCATCCACCTTGGAGTTCATGTCAAAGTCCTACTCGGCAGTAGAATGAAGTGCGTTTTGCTCTCATCTTCCGTCCATAATCACGAGTTGATGATGGATCGCGCCTTGTCCAGGCACTGTCGCATCAATGCATCGATCCTGACATCGGACATGACCTCAAAGGCCAGCCCCGCGCCATCGAGGTTCATCTGCTTCATGAACTCGCGGAAGAGCTTCTCGCCGTCGAGAAGGTCTTTCTCGTTCGAGAGTAGCCTTACTACACCACGCGAGAATGTCGGTCTGGAGGCCATCGCCGAACGCTCCAAGAAGCTGAGACGGATGTCGGC
>NZ_JBFULB010000522.1:0-1543 GCF_056400545.1 Stenotrophomonas sp. P5_A8
ACCTGCGTCTGAACGTAGTGGCGGCAGGGAGCAGCCCGCGTGCTCACCACTACTGTTACGACCAGAACTGGCGGCTGACCAATGTGAAGGAGGGCGGGTGCAACGGGGCGACCGTCATCGGGCTCAGCTACGACGTCCAGGGCAACCTGCACCCGAAGAACGGCCAGGAGTTCCGCTTCGATTTCGGCAACCGCCTGCGCGAAGTGGTCGGCAAGGACTGGTATGCCTACGACGGGCAGGGGCGGCGCGTATTGAGCTGCAACGGGGCAGGCTGCTCGAATCAGATGTACAGCGCTGACGGCTGGCTGCTGTATGTAGACGATGCACGCAACGGCACCCGCACCGAACACATCCATTTGGGCGATGGGTTGATTGCCCTGCATGACACGGCTGCGGGCAGCGGTGCGGTCAACACCCGATACCAGCACGCGGACCTGCTGGGCTCACCGGTGGCGGAGACGGATGGGTGGGGGGATCTGACAGAGACGCTGGAGTACGAGCCTTACGGCGAGCAGATCAATGGGGTACTGAGGGATCGGCCTGGGTACACCGGGCATGCGTTGGATGCTGCGACTGGGCTGAGTTACATGCAGCAACGGTATTATGACCCTGCGCTTGCAATATTCGTGTCTGCAGATCCAGTTATGGTGGATCTTAAAAATGCGCGCAACTTCTGCAGGTACTGTTATGCGGCGGATAGTCCATATCGCTTTATCGACTCAGATGGGCGTGCAGAAAGTCCAGCGTGGATGCGGTCTTTCATCCCCGGTCAGATTGCATGGGATGCGGCAGTAACATCTGCAGAGCGCGGAGAGTACGGAATGGCCGCCGCGCAGGGGGTGCTGGCTGTCGCGGAAGGCACGATGTCCATTATGACTTTGGGGCATGCGCAAGGTGTCGCGGCCACCGGTCGTGCCGCGTTGATTATGCGAGCGGAGTCCAGATTTGCTGCAGATTCCGCGGAGGTGGTCTCAAATTTGAATCCAAGGAGTCTTCTAGGTCGCCAAGGCCCGAACGAGATGTCAGGAAGTCAAATAAAGAGGATGGCCAATGATATGAGAATGAATGGTTACAATCCGAGTGAGCCAATAGAAGCCGCAACCTTTGAGGGCAAGAGAATTATCATCGATGGTCACCATCGCGCTGCGGCAGCGATTAAGGTGGGYTTGAAGGAGGTTCCAGTGCGTGAAATTCAAGTGACGCCCTCGCAGGGGCGGCAACTTCTTCAAGAGKCGGCAGAGGCAAGAGTGAGGGATTGCTGATGGAATTATTAGATGTCCATTGCCTTCTGAAATTCTCAGGATTGCAAATCGCTCTGGTTGCTGAGTTGGAACGGCGTCACCCCCATTTTCGTGAGGGTTTTCTACTCTCTTTGCCGGGGCGTGGGGTCGTTTTGACGGATAGCGGTGAGTGGAAGTTCAGGAAGCATGGGCTTGGTGTCGTGTTCGTCAGGGCTTCGGACGATTTGACGATCGATGCACATAGATTCTATCCGGACCTCGCCAGTCCGATTGATGCATGGCGCTTGCGCTCTTTTCTTGAG
>NZ_JBFULB010000523.1:0-1540 GCF_056400545.1 Stenotrophomonas sp. P5_A8
CGATCACGACGATGGGCATGACCACCTCGCGCGGGACGACCGCCGCCGCGCGCATCCGGATGCGCAGGGCCATCACGGCCATCCGCATCCCTGAACCGGCGCGCCGGCCGACGCTGCGGCCATCGCCGTGCAGGGCGGGGCAGGCTTGCCGCTACAATGCGGGTCTGCCTTGCCATCTGTCGGAGATACTGCAGTGACCCGGAAACTCGTACTGTTGCGCCACGGCCAGAGCCAGTGGAACCTGGACAACCGCTTCACCGGTTGGGTGGACGTTGAGCTGACCGAACAGGGCCGCCGCGAGGCCGCCGCTGCCGGCCGCCTGATGCGTGAAGAAGGGCTGCAGTTCGATGTCGCGCATACCTCGGTGCTCAAGCGCGCCATCCACACCCTGCAGGGTGCCCTGGCCGAGCTGGACCAGGACTGGCTGCCGGTCAGCAAGAGCTGGCGCTTGAACGAGCGTCACTACGGTGGCCTGCAGGGCCTGGACAAGGCCGAGACCGCGGCCAAGCACGGCGAGGACCAGGTCAAGATCTGGCGCCGCTCCTACGACATCCCGCCGCCGGCGATGGACGTCGAAGACCCGGGCCATCCGATCCACGACCGCCGCTACGCCGGCCTGGACCGCAACGCGCTGCCGGGCACCGAATCGCTGGCCACCACGCTGGATCGCGTGCTGCCGTACTGGTTCGATGCGATCGCCCCGCAGCTCAAGGACGGCAAGACCGTGCTGGTCACCGCCCACGGCAACTCGCTGCGCGCGCTGTACAAGTACCTCAACCACGTCTCGCAGGAGGCCATCCTGGAGCTCAACATCCCGACCGGCATTCCGTTGCTGTTCGAGTTGAACGATGACCTGAGCGTGCAGTCGTTCCGCTACCTGGGCGATCCGGAAGCCGCGCGCAAGGCCGCCGAAGCAGTGGCGAACCAGGGCAAAGCGAAGTAACCCCGAAAGGCCGGCACAAACCGGCCTTTTTGCTGGTAGAGCCACCCCATGGGTGGCTGCCCCACGATGCCGGATGCCGCGCAGCCACGCATGGCGTGGCTCTACCGCGGTGCCGGACGCCGCGCGGCCACGCGTGGTGGTTCCACTGTGGTGTCGGCCAATCACCCAGCCGGCCGGTGTGACCTTTGGCCGGTCCCCCACCGCGCCGGCCGCGCTACGCTGCTTGATTGCCCGTCATCCGGGCGATGTATCCATCTGTAGCCGGAGAGTCGAATGAAGTTTTCCAAGCTGGTCCCGCTGGGCCTGACCGTCGCCATCGCCGCCTCGCTGGCGTCGTGTGGCAAGACCGATACCGCGCCTGCCGCGACTGCCGACGCGGCCAAGCCCGCCTTTGACACGTCGCAGATCAAGACCCCGCTGATCTCGCTCAACAGCGCCGACCTGGACCCGTCCATCTCTGCCTGTACCGACCTCAACGGCTTCGTCAACAGCAAGTGGCTCAAGGCCAACCCGGTTCCCAACGACCAGACCACCTGGGGCAGCTTCGAAATCCTGCGCGAGCGCTCGCTGGAAGTGCAGCACGTGCTGGTCCAGCAG
>NZ_JBFULB010000524.1:0-1528 GCF_056400545.1 Stenotrophomonas sp. P5_A8
GGTTTACGGCGTGACCCGCGACCCTGCCCCCGCCACCCCGGCCCTTCATCACCCGCACACCCGCATCGCCGTTGTAGTTGCCCTGGCTGTTGCCGTTGCCGTTGCCGTTGCCGTTGCTGTTGCCTTGGCACTCGCCGTTGAAGTCATCACCCACCCACCAGCACCCACTACCTGAACAAAGCAACCCACCCCTCCCCCTGTAACACCCCTGTCAAGCCTTGTCCGTCCACGCCCGCGCCGCTACCCTGACCGGGCATTACATTGGCCCGGCATGTCCACTTCCCGTTTCGTACATCTCCACGTCCACACCGAGTTTTCGCTGGCGGATTCGACCATCCGTGTCCCGGCGAAGCCGGAGCAGGCTGACCCGAAGAAAGCCAAGCAGGCCAACCTGCTCAGCCGCGCTGTCGAACTGAAACTGCCTGCCCTGGCAGTGACCGACCTGAACAACCTGTTCGCCCTGGTCAAGTTCTACAAGGCCGCCGAAACCGTCGGCATCAAGCCCATCGCCGGCGCCGACATCATGATCGCCGAAGAGGGCATGACCCCCTGGCGCATGACCCTGCTCTGCCGCGACCGCGAAGGCTACCTCAGCCTCTCCCGCCTGCTCACCCGCGCGTGGATGGAAGGCCACCGCCCCGAAGGCGGCGTCGCTGTCCATCCGGACTGGCTCAAGGCCGGCTGCCACAACCTGTTTGCGTTGGCCGGCCGCGACAGCCTCGCCGGCCGCCTGGCCAACGAAGGCCGCCACGACCTGGCCGAGCAGCAGCTCGCCGACTGGCAGCGCGTGTTCGGCGACGGCCTGCATCTCGAACTGACCCGCACCGGGCGTGACGGCGAAGAAGCCTTCAACCAGTTTGCCCTGCTGGCCGCCGGCCAGCGTGGCCTGCCGGTGATCGCCAGCAATGACGTCCGCTTCCTGCAGCCGGAAGATTTCAACGCCCACGAAGCGCGCGTCTGCATCTCCTCCGGCCGTGTCCTGGATGACCCCAAGCGCCCGCGCGACTACAGCGACCAGCAGTACCTCAAGTCGGCCGAGGACATGTGCGCGCTGTTTGCCGACATTCCCGACGCGATCGACAACACGATCGCGCTGGCCGAACGCTGCAACATCGAAATGCGCCTGGGCACCTACTTCCTGCCCAACTACCCGGTGCCCGAAAACGAAACGCTCGACAGCTGGATCTGCAGCGAATCGCGCAAAGGCCTGGACGCGCGCCTCGAAAAGAACCCGCTGGCCGAAGGCAAGACCCGCGCTGACTACGTCGAACGCCTCGAATTCGAACTGGCCACCATCATCAAGATGGGCTTCCCCGGCTACTTCCTGATCGTGGCCGACTTCATCCAGTGGGGCAAAAACCAGGGCATCCCGATCGGCCCCGGCCGCGGTTCCGGTGCCGGTTCACTGGTGGCCTGGGCGCTGCAGATCACCGACCTGGACCCGATCCCGTACAACCTGCTGTTCGAGCGGTTCCTCAACCCCGAACGCGTGTCGATGCCCGACTTCGACATCGACTTCTGCATGGAC
>NZ_JBFULB010000525.1:0-1527 GCF_056400545.1 Stenotrophomonas sp. P5_A8
CGCGCAGAGTGAGTGGGAAAAGACCGTTTAGGCTCGACCAAGCACTCAGTCACGCGCTCATTCACCGGGATATCAGTTCCTTTACCCGCTCGGTTAGAACGCCAATATTGAAAGGTTTGGTTAGAACCGACATTCCCGGTCCTAAATGGCCTTCGTTCAGCATCGCATTCTCAGCGAAGCCAGTGACAAATAGAACTTTGAGGGAAGGGCGCGATACGCGAGCCGCCTCTGCCATCTGACGGCCGTTCATGCCACCTGGCAGCCCTACGTCGCTGATGAGCAGATCCAGCCTGATATCGCTCTGCAATATGCTCAGCCCAGTCAGGCTGTCTGCAGCTTGGATAACGTGGTAGCCCATGTCTTCCAATACATCGGTAAAGAGCATTCGGATGGTAGGCTCGTCGTCGACGATCATCACGGTCTCGCCGGCGTCCGTGGGGACCAGCCGTAGAGGTTCGGTGCTGTGGTCATTGTCCATTGCACTGCCGCTGTAACGGGGCAGATAGATGCACACGCTCGTTCCTTCGCCGATCTCCGAGTAGATCCGAACGTGCCCGCCAGACTGCTTGGCGAAGCCATAAATCATTGAGAGTCCTAGACCAGTTCCGGCACCTATTGGTTTGGTGGTGAAGAACGGATCGAAGGCTCTGGCCACCACCTCCGGCGGCATGCCCGTTCCATTGTCACTGACGGACATTGAGAGGTATTGTCCTTCTGGGATGGAAAGCTCCTTGCCTGCATCTCGGTCGACCCGGCGGTTGCAGGTTTCGACGGTCAGTAGGCCTCCGTCAGGCATGGCATCCCGAGCGTTGATGCACAAGTTGAGCAAGGAATTTTCAAGTTGAGAGCGATCGACCAGTACGGTCCAAAGGTCGGCGGCGCGCATACTTTCGACCCGTATCCCAGGACCGACGGTGCGCTGGATCATGTCCAGCATGTCCCCTATAAGTCGGTTCACGTCAGTCGCAACGGGCAACAATGTCTGTCGACGTGCGAAGGCGAGCAATCGGTGCGTAAGGGCAGCCGCCCGGTCGGATGCGTCCTGAGCCGTGCTGACATATTTTGCTAAGTTTTCAGTACGGCCTTGCTCTACGCGCATGGAAATCAAATCAAGGGCTCCAGATATCCCGGCCAGCAAGTTGTTGAAGTCATGTGCCAGGCCGCCAGTCAGATGCCCCACTGCCTCCATCTTTTGTGACTGACGCAAGGCTTCTTCTGACTGCATCAGCTCTCGCGTGCGCTCTTCAATCCGGTGTTCCAAGGCAGCATTGAGATTGCGTAGCTCTTCGATAGCTTGGTCGCGTTGAGCGAGAAGTTCACGCTTCTCGTCGAGATCTAAGATGACGCCTGGGAAGCGAAGCGGGGTTCCATCATGTGCATGCTCCACTCGCCCGTTAGCTTCCACCCAGTGATAGTCTCCGTCCTGCCTGCGGACGCGATACTGGTGCGCGTATGGACCACCTCGGCAGATCGCATCTCTAATGGCGTTGGCCAATCCTTCTTGGTCACTGGGATGCACATTGGAAA
>NZ_JBFULB010000526.1:0-1523 GCF_056400545.1 Stenotrophomonas sp. P5_A8
ACCTGGGCCAGCGCGCTGCCGACGCGGCCGTAGCCGATCACGATGGCATGGTCGTGCAGGTCCAGCGACGGGCCGGGCGGCAGCTCGGTTTCCACCGCGGTCGGCGTGGTTTCCTGGTGCTTGAGCAGCCAGCGGTCGAGCAGGCCGAACACCAGCGGGTTGAGCATGATCGAGATCAGCGCACCGGCCAGCACCAGCGCCTGCCCGGTGGGCGGCAGGATTTTCAGCGTCACGCCGAGGCCGGCGATGATGAAGGCGAACTCGCCGATCTGCGCCAGGCTGGCCGAGATGGTCAGCGCGGTGCCGGTCGGGTGGCCGAACGCGCGCACGATCACGAACGCGGCGGCGGATTTGCCGAACATGATGATCGCTGCGGTGGCCAGCACCTGCCACGGATGTTCGATCAGGATCGCCGGGTTGAACAGCATGCCCACCGAGACGAAGAACAGCACCGCGAACGCATCGCGCAGCGGCAGTGAATCGTTGGCGGCCTTGTGGCTCAGCTCCGATTCGTTGAGCAGCATGCCGGCGAAGAACGCACCGAGCGCGAACGACACACCGAACAGCATCGCCGAACCGAACGCCACGCCAAGTGCAATGGCCAGCACCGCCAGGGTGAACAGCTCGCGCGAACCGGTACCGGCGATGCGTTCGAGGATCCACGGGATCACCCGCCGCCCCACCACCAGCATCACCGCCACGAACAGGCCCAGCTGCACGAAGGTCCAGCCGATGCTGGCCAGCACACTGCCGACGGTATGGGTTTCATTGGCCGCATCCGGACCGAACACGCCGGCCAACACCGGCATCATCACCAAGGCCAGCACGCAGGCCAGGTCTTCCACGATCAGCCAGCCGATCGCGATCTTGCCACGCTGGGTTTCCAGCAGGCGCCGTTCTTCCATCGCGCGCAACAACACCACGGTACTGGCGGTGGCCAACGCGAAGCCGAACACGATGCCGTGGATCACCGGCCAGCCCATCAGCGCCGCCAGGCCCCAGCCGAGCAGGGTGGCCACCAGAATCTGGCCGATGGCGCCGGGGATGGCGATGGCCTTGACCGCCATCAGGTCCTTCAGCGAGAAATGCAGGCCGACACCGAACATCAGCAGCATCACGCCGATCTCGGCCAGCTGGTTGGCCAGCGCCTGGTCGGCGACGAAGCCGGGAGTGAAGGGTCCTACGCAGATGCCCGCAACCAGGTAACCGACCAGCGGAGACAAACGCAGCTTGTTGGCCAGCGCGCCGAAGATGAAGGCGAGCCCCAGGCCAACGGCAACGATGTTGATCAGGTCGGTGTCATGGTGCATCGGGGCTCGCAGAACAGGGGAATGCCCCGATTTTCACCGATGCGGTGGTATCGAGCAAACATCGACGACCGCAAGGCTGTCATGTCCCCGTGGTCAGGTGATGTGCTGTCCGGGACAGGCGCGCGCGACAGGCAGGAATGCGCTGAATCAGGATTTGCCAGGCTGAAAATGCCCACGCCCCGGCGGACCGGGGCGTGGGATTCAACGGTAGTG
>NZ_JBFULB010000527.1:0-1514 GCF_056400545.1 Stenotrophomonas sp. P5_A8
CGCTGGAGCATGCCTTCGGCAACGACTGGAAGGTCAAGCTCGGCGCGACGCATGACACCACCAAGGCCGATGACAAGCTGTTCTATCCGGCCTACAACGACTGGACCTCGGGCGCCTCGTTGCTGGACAAGAGCACCGGCGCCGGCGTCACGCCCTCGGCAGGTTTCTACAACACCGAGCGCAAGGTCAACGCGGTGGATGGCTTCGTGGAAGGCCCGTTCCAGCTGTTCGGCCGCGAGCACCAGTTCATGGCCGGCCTGAGCTACAACAAGCGCGAGTTCGCCAACTACGGCGACTACCAGGTGGGCTGGGCGCCGCTGGACAACTACCTGGCCGGCGTAGGCAACTTCCCCGAGCCGAACTGGGCCGCCACCCTGCCGCTGCAGAGCGAAGGCACCATCACCCAGAAGGYCGGCTATGCCGCCACCCGCCTGTCGCTGGCCGAGCCGCTCAAGCTGATCCTCGGCGCGCGTTACACCGACTGGAAGAGCGAGGGTGAAGGCGCCGACCGCTCGCACAAGGTCACCACTCCGTACGCCGGCCTGGTGTTCGACCTCAACGACACCTACTCCACCTACGCCAGCTATACCGAGATCTTCCAGCCGCAGATGCTGAAGAACCGCAACGGCAGCTACCTGGATCCGGTGGACGGCAAGAGCTACGAAGTGGGCGTCAAGGGTGCATGGTTCGACGACCGCTTGAATGCCTCGCTTGCCGTGTTCCGTATCGAGCAGGACAACGTGGGCCAGTCCACCGGCGAACCGGTGGTGGGCGGAACGGGCGGCGAAACTGCCTACATCGCTGCGCGCGGCACGGTCAGCCGGGGGTTTGAGTTTGAAGTGAACGGCGAACTGGCCCCGGGCTGGAATGCCACCTTCGGTGCTTCGCGCTACGTGGCCAAGGACATCAACGACGCGGACATCAACACCAACCTGCCGCAGACGACGATCAAGCTGTTCACCAGCTACACCCCGCAGTCGCTGACCGCGCTCACCGTGGGCGGCGGCGCCAACTGGCAGAACCGCATCTACTACCCGGTGCCGGCATACGGCCGCATCGAGCAGGACGGCTACGCGCTGGTGAGTGCCTTCGTGCGCTACCGCATCTCGCCCGAGTTCAGCGTGCAGGCCAACCTCAACAATCTGCTGGACAAGAAGTACTTCTCGCAGATCAACGGGTATGGTGCGTACGGCGATGGCCGCAATGGGTCGATCACGTTCAACTGGTCGTTCTGACCGGTCATTGACCGCAAGCGGACACCACAGAGCGCCGGGCATTGCCCGGCGTTCTGCGTTCTGCACGACGCGCGCGGGTCGCGCAGCCACGCATGGCGTGGCTCTACCGGCTGCGGCGCGATGTCGGATGGTCGCGCAGCCACGCATGGCGTGGCTCTACCGGTTGGGGCGCGGTGCGGGMTGGTGGTGCGGCCACGCGTGGCGTGGCTCTACCGGCTGCGGCGCGGTGCCGGATGTTGGTGCAGCCACGCATGGCGTGGCTCTACCGGTTGGGGCGCG
>NZ_JBFULB010000528.1:0-1510 GCF_056400545.1 Stenotrophomonas sp. P5_A8
TCCCGATTCCGCTCATGGGAAATCTCCGCTAGGCTGGATAGGTCGAGAGCTCCCCCGCTTGCCCAGTCTTATCACTTCGAGTGCTACCTCGAGCAACTGTTCGGGCGGACCAAGGGAGATTCCGGCGTGGGCGCCAAGCTACAAGTCGATCGTCGAGATCCAGGCTCCTACGGCGGCCCACGCCGGCTCTCGACGCCTACGCTGCCAGATTCCAAACAGATAACGCTCCTGGGCAAAATAAAGGAGGAGGCCGCTTGCGGCCGGGGGACATTTGCACCAGGGGCCTACCGGCTGCTACGGGGCCCTCACGCTCGCGGCAATCTCGAGCGAAGAGCCACGGCTCCAACCATCGCACCGCGGTTCCACTCCTATAACACGGCTCTCCCGCTCAACCCGAATTAAGGAATTGTAAAGCGAATGAGAACGCTTTACATTTACACCCCCTGCGCTGCCGGCGCGGGCCTGGCCGGAATCCAAGGACGGCCGCCGGGCCCTGCTCACCACCCACGGCCGCAACGGCGCCGACCCACCGTCGGGTTCCACCCACCCCTCAGAAGGATCTAAACGCCAGGCGCTTCCGGTGCCCGGCCTGCCGTGCCCGCTGCCTGCTGCTTCCCCCTCCGAGACCGATTCGAGACCCTGCGCATGACCTTCCGCGATCTTCCGCCCCGCTCCTTCCGCCACGCCCCGCTGAGCCTGGCCCTGCTCTCCGTCCTGTCGCTGGCCTCGCCGCTGGCGCTGGCCGACGCGCTTGCCGATGCCGGCGGCAATGCCGATGCCAAGACCCTGGACAAAGTCAGCGTCGTCGGCGACCGCGCCGCGCCGTCCAGCACCACCCGCCTGCCGATGACCCTGCAGGAAACCCCGCAGTCGGCCACCTCGATCGGGCTGCAGCGGCTGCAGGACGAATCGCTGTTCAGCCTCAACGACGTCATGCGCAACGTCACCGGCGTCAGCGTGTCCTTCTACGACACCCAACGCCCGTTGTACTACGCGCGCGGCTTTGCCATCACCGATTTCCAGGTCGATGGCATCCCCACTTACAGCGGGTCGACCAACCAGGAATACGACACCGCCTTCTACGACCGCGTCGAAGTGATCCGCGGCGCCAACGGCCTGCTCAGCGGCGCCGGCGTACCCTCGGCCACGGTCAACCTGCTGCGCAAGCGCCCGGGCAAGGACTTCGACGCCTCGTTCTCGGTCAGTGCCGGCAGCTGGGATTACCGTCGCATGGAGGCCGACGTGACCGCGCCGCTGACCGCCGACGGCCGCTTCCGCAGCCGCGTCGTTGCCGCCTACACCGACCGTGATTTCTATTACGACCGCTACAAAGAAAACAAGATGGCCGGCATGGCGGTGCTGGAAGGCGATATCACCGACAGCACCACCGTCACCGTCGGTTACCAGACCCAGGACAACAACCCGGTCGGCTCCACCTGGGGCACCGTGCCGTTCTTCGACAGCCAGGGCAACTTCGCCCACCTGTCGCGCTCGACCAACCTGGCGCCGA
>NZ_JBFULB010000529.1:0-1504 GCF_056400545.1 Stenotrophomonas sp. P5_A8
GAATTTGCGGAGCAAAATCCATAAGTGCGCTCTTGCCTTAAAATTTGGCAATCCCCTAACAGCCCCCTAAAGGATCTTAAATTATTTGGGGCCCACTTCTTTTTTATTCCTCCTACGTAAAAATTTCTTAAAGTAGGAAAGAAGCAGTTGCTGCTCAAATGTGGGGAGCTTGGAATAAATAATAATCAAATCTTGCAGATCGTCATCATTAGCGAAAAACGCAGCCAAAGGCATCTCCAGAGCCTCGGCCAGACGCTGAGCAGTCCGCAGATCACACTCGTTGACGCCTTTTTCATACCGATTGATGCGTGTGCGGGCCACGTCAGGGCCTACCCCTGCGGCCACGCCTAAGGCCTCCTGCGTGAGCCCTGCCCTCAGGCGTGCTTCGCGTAGGCGATGAGCAAAGATCAGACGAGCGTCTTCCGAATCCAAAACTAGACCGCTGGCAGGCAATGTGATGAACGAGCATGGCGCTTCTCTCTTGTGCTGTCTGTTACTTTTTCAGTAACATCAAGCCTAGTCAAGATCAAGGGCCATAGACGCACTCTTTCCGCCCTGGTCACCGGTCTCTTTCCCGAACTCAGCCCAAGGAAATCCCATGTCTAAGGTTCGCATTGCCGTCATCGGTGCGTTGATCGCCTGCCTGGCAGCTTGCTCAGGTGGCGGCCCGTCCCATGACGACCGTCAGAACGCGTTCTTGCAATACGTAAAAGACAACAGCAATGACAAGGCCAAGATCAGGGAATTCCAAAGCGGCGAGTGCGTCAAGGCCGAGGGCGCACCGAGCTACAACTGCTCCGTATCGAGCCAGGTCATGGCCATGGAACGGGACTTCGGCCATGAGATGGACGGGGTCTACACGTTCACCGAAGTAGGCGGTGCTTGGAAGATCACTGGCCGGGTCCAGTAGTTCCCCCACCGATCTGACCGCTCCCCCTAACTCCCAGGACATCCAATGACCGTTGGCACCTTTCTCCTTTTGCTTGTCTTGTGCGCAGCCGTGCTGGTCGCCATCGGTGTCAATCAGGCTCTTCGATTCCGCAGTCAGCGGGAGGCCTTTGGCCGAGAATTTGAACGCTCCTACTTTGGAGGGCAAGGCGGCTTGGCGATCTCAGTCGAGCGTTCGAGGTTGAAGATCCGTGCTCGCAATGCAGTCAAGATCTACCCGTTGGCGAATGTGCGCTCGTGGGAGAAGCATTGGCACAACTCAAAGTGTCAGGGGACGCTGACTGTGAGTGTCCGGGATACGGATCACCCCGTGTGGTCCATCCCGTTCCAAAGCGAGAACGAGATGAACCAGTGGTATGAGATCCTGAATCAAGCGGTCAACGAAGGTGGGAAGCCGTGATCCCGATTTGCAGGCAACGCTCGATCTTGACCGCAATGAATTTTGTGCTACGAATCGGGGAACGCCACTACTCGGATTCCTCGCCATCATGGACATGGCCAGTCACTCCGCACCTCTACTCGACGAACAAGAAGCGCAGCGTCGCCAGACCAATGT
>NZ_JBFULB010000530.1:0-1494 GCF_056400545.1 Stenotrophomonas sp. P5_A8
GCTCTACCGCCGCTTCAATCCTCGTCTTCTTCCGCCGCCTCGCGACCCTGCTGGCGGATCAGCGCTTCTTCGCGCGCATCGTTGATCGCGTGGCGCACGCCGTCCAGGTCGATGGTGGTTTCGTCATGCACGAAGGTGCCGGTGAGCGGGCTGTCGGGCAGCAGGTCACCGGCTTCGAACAACGCCCACATCTCTTCGCCGTACCAGCTGTCCAGCAGCTCCGGCGCGAACCGGCCCAGGTAGGCGGTGAGGTTGTTGACGTCGCGCAGCAGCATGCTGCGCGCGGCGTTGTTGCCGCCGGCGCTGACCACCTGCGGGAAGTCGATCACCACCGGGCCGTCCGGGCCCACCAGTACGTTGTACGGCGACAGATCGCCGTGGATCAGGCCGCAGCACAACATGCGCACCACCTGGCGGACCAGGGTCTGGTGGAACTCGCGCGCCTGGTCCGGCTCCAGCTCCACTTCGCCCAGCCGGGCGGCGGAGAAACCGTCCGCGTCGGTGACCAGTTCCATCACCAGCACGCCGTGGTAGTAGCCGTGCGGCTCGGGCACGCGCACACCGGCGTCGCGCAGCTGGTACAGCGCGTCCACCTCGGTGTTCTTCCAGGCGGTTTCCTGCTGCTTGCGTCCGTATTTGCTGGCCTTGCCAACCGCACGCGCCTCGCGGCTGCCACGCACCTTGCGGCCTTCCTGGTACTGCACGCGCTGCTGGAAGCTGCGCTGGGCCATGTCTTTGTAGACCTTGGCGCAGCGCACATCGTCGCCGCTGCGTACCACGTACACCGCTGCTTCCTTGCCGCTCTTGAGCGGGCGCAGCACTTCATCGATCACGCCGTCGTCGATCAGCGCCTGCAGGCCTTGGGGGGTCTTCACGGAATCTCGGGATTGTGGCCGGCGCCAATGCGCCCGCCGGAAAGGGGGAGGGATTTTCGCATCTTCGGGGCGGCCCGGCCATCGGCGCTCCGTGCCAGCCGTTCAGCCCGGACGCCAAGGGGGCTCACGGCAGCCCCTGTTCCCCTCGCAGAACCGGATACGGGTTGAGCGATTCGCCCTTCCACCACTGCTTTTCCGGACCCAGCGCATGGATCTCGAAGTGCAGGTGCGGCGCCTCCGGGCTGGCATTGCCGGTGCTGCCGACATAGCCGATCACCTGGCCGCGCTTGACCTGCTGCTTCTCGGCCAGGCCATCGGCGTAGCGCTGCAGGTGGGCGTAGTAGTAGCAATAACGGCCACCGGGCTCGAACTGGTACAGGGTCAGCCCGCCACGCGCGCTGTCGAACAGCTTCTCCACGGTGCCATCGGCCACGGCCAGCACGGGCGTGCCAGCCGGGGCCAGGATGTCGATCGCATCGTGGACGCGGCCCTCACTGCGCGCGTCGGTGAAGGTGTCCTGCAGTTGGGCGGCGGTGATGCCCTGGACCGGCAGCAGCAGGCCGGTGCCATCGGCCGGAGCAGGCGCCGCTGCGGCGTCAGGGGCCGCGGCCGCGGCCGC
>NZ_JBFULB010000531.1:0-1476 GCF_056400545.1 Stenotrophomonas sp. P5_A8
CTCCCGGACACGGCGCATGGCCAACTGCAACCGGCGTGGATCCACCGGTTTGAGCAAGTAATCCAACGCCCCGGTCTCGAAGGCGCGAACGGCGTGTGCACTGTAAGCGGTGATGAAGACGATGTGCGGCACCAGTTCCTCAAGATGCTGCACGAGGTCCAAGCCGCTGCCGTCCGGCAGCCCGATATCGAGAAGAACGAGATCAACATCCCCAACCTTCGCGCGCTCACGCGCACCCTCCAATGTTGATGCCTCCCCTACGACCGTGACGTCAGGCTCGCTTGCCAGCAAACGAGTGAGTCGCGCCCGCGCAAGAGAAATGTCGTCAACAATCAACGTGCGAATCATGGTTGATCGTGTTCCATCAGCGGGAGACGGATTGAAGCAATAAACCGTCTCTTCTCACACTGGGTCGTCAACGATGCCCCAGCCCCATGCGCCAGTACCAATCTCTTCCTGAGGTGGTCCAAGCCAATCCCCAGACCGCCTGATGAGCGCCCATTGACCGAGTTCACCACACTGATGACAAGATCCCCGTCTTGAAGGCTGGCGCCAATCTTGATCTCGACTGCCCCGTCAGTATCCGCGCCGTGCTGGATGGCATTTTCCAAAAGCGGTTGCAACACCATCGAAGGGACGGATGCATCCCAGGCACCGGGCTCGATCTCCGCAACGAACGTAATGTTGCCGGACAGCACCTGATGCAACTCGATGAACTCAGCGCATGCCCCAATCTCGTCCCTCAAAACCACCGCAGGAGCGCTTTCCAGCAACGCTCGAAGCAAGTTTGCGACATGCCCTAAGGCTCGATCAGCTTTGGGAGCATCACGATATCCAAGCTCGCCGATGGCATTGAGCGCGTTGAAGATGAAGTGTTGGTGTAGCCGTGATCGCAGTGCTTCTTCGTTCAAACGCGCCAGAAGACTCTCTCGTTCGCTTTTCAGGACCGTATGCGCCAACAGCTGCCCTACCCCCATGACAGCGACATAAAGCGGTATGGCAAATAGAGCGGTGGCCACCAAAGCACGCTGACTGCTGTGCAGATCCGACTGCCCTTGCCCAGCAAGTCCGAACATATTCAAGAAGCCATGCCCCAATCCCCAGCCCGCCCCTGTTAGAAGGGGAATCGCTGGAAGACCGAACAATACAACCCAAATCAGGTGGTAAGCAGACCGGCCACCTCCGATGATCCATCGTCCTGAGAGACCGAGCAGCATGGGAGTGGCCAATGCCCATGGCGTGTAGCTGCCGACGAGAAACAAGAAGGCATGCAGGAAATCCGAAGCCTCCGGCGCGCCCGCTGGGGGGGCCGTCAAGACGACGGCAGGTGTGTAGGCGAACGCGAGCACGAGCCAAGACAGCCCAACCCACTGCCATCGAACTCTCACGATGGACCGATTGCCCGTCATCGGAGCGCTTAAAGGCGCGGAGGTGGTGTTCGACTTGATCAAAGGAGCTGCGGGCATCGAATCATCC
>NZ_JBFULB010000532.1:0-1467 GCF_056400545.1 Stenotrophomonas sp. P5_A8
GTCCCGAGCGGCGTGCGTCATCGACCAGCCCCGCGCGCAGCGACGGCGCACCCCGCCATGGCCTGGCGCGCGTGCTGTCCAAGGCCGGGCTGTGTTCGCRCACTGAAGCGGCGCGGTGGATTGCCGCCGGCCGCGTCACCGTCGATGGCCGTGTCATCAACAAACCCGAATTCCCCATCGTCGACGGTCGCCACCACGTGCGCGTCGACGGTCAGCCGCTGGACGCGCCGCGGCGCATCCACCTGATGCTCAACAAGCCGCGCGGCCTGGTCACCACCGCCCAGGACGAGCAGGGCCGCGACACCGTCTACCGCTGCTTCGATGACGCCGGGTTGCCGTGGATCGCCCCGGTCGGGCGGCTGGACAAGGCCAGCGAAGGCCTGTTGTTGTTCAGCAACGACCCGCAGTGGGCCGCACGACTGACCGACCCGGCCACCGGCCCGGACAAGACCTACCACGTGCAGATCGACGCCATCCCCGATGCCGCGCAGCTGCAGGCGCTGTGCACCGGTGTGGAGGACGAAGGCGAACTGCTGCGCGCGCGACGCGCCACCTTGCTGCGCAGTGGCGACAAGACCGCGTGGCTGGAAGTGGTGCTCGAAGAAGGCCGCAACCGCCATATCCGGCGCCTGCTGGCCGCGTTGGATATCAACGTGCTGCGCCTGGTGCGCGTGGCCATTGGGCACCTGCCGATGGGCGCGCTGGGCAAGGGTGCCTGGCGTGAACTGAGCCAGCGCGACCTGGATTTGCTGTATGCCGCGGCCGATGGCGCCGTGGCGCCGCCGTGACGCCGTGGCCTGCCCGTGCGCGGCAGGCCGACCGAACCAGGCAATGGATGGCCGCGTACCCGACGTTTCATTCACCCCCGGGAGATTCCCCCATGCATGCCAACCTGCTCAATCGCCCCCTGTTCCGCAGCGCCTGCCTGCTGCTGCCCGCCGTGCTGCTCACCGCGTGTGGGGGCCACAAACAGGCCGCCAAGGCCGAGGCCCCGGTGACCGACAAGGTGGTGGAAGTCAAAACGCCCGAGCTGGACGGCCGCGGCAGCTACCGCTTCATGATGAGCGACGGCGACAAGAAGATGTCCGCCGATGAGTTCGACGCCTGGATGAAGGCCAACGGCATCCGCGTGGCCAAGGGCAACGGCCAGGACAGGCCGGTCGCCGCACCGGTGGTGGTGGCCAGCAAGGAAACGGCCAAGGACAAGAAGAAAAAGAAGAAGTAAGCGGCTGACGCCGGCCGTGGGTCGGCGAGGGCACACAGGCGTGCCCTCGCCAGATGTTCATGATGCCGCTGCGGAGAGCCGCCACCCATGGGGTGGCGCTACCCGGTTTGCGCGTGTCAGTGCTTGATCACGCCCAGCTCGAGGCCAATGCGGGTGAACGCATCGATCGCCCGGTCCAGGTGGGCACGCGTATGCGCGGCGCTGATCTGGGTACGGATGCGCGCCTAGCCCTTGGGCACGAC
>NZ_JBFULB010000533.1:0-1453 GCF_056400545.1 Stenotrophomonas sp. P5_A8
GTTCTCCAGCACCTTAGGGAAGTCGCCCCAGACCGCGTCGTATGCGTAACGCTTGCCGATATAGCCGAAGTTGACCATCGCACCGATCTCACCTGCATCGGTATCCCAGCGGTTACTCAACAGCAGGCTGGCCGAGGGATCGATATCGCCGGCGTACTTACTGTGGGTGCCGGTGACAGTGCCAGCAATTTCAGCGCCATCGAAGTCGAGTGGGCGGCGCAGCTGGATATCCACCAGGCCGGCGATGCCGCCGAGCGGCAAACTGGCCTCGCTGCTCTTGTAGACGTTCAGACTCTTGATGGCGGTGGCCGGCAAGTTCTGGAACGCGTACCCACGACCGGAACTGCTGAAAATCTCGCGGCCGTTTAACGTGCTGATCACGTTGGGAAGTCCGCGGATCACAACGCCGGTGGTTTCGCCTTGGCTGCCTTGGGCGATCTGCACCCCAGTTACGCGTTGTAGCGCATCGGCCACACTGTTGTCGGGCAGCTTGCCGATGTCCTCGGCGACGATCGAGTCGACCACCATCGCCGCCTCCTGTTTGATCGTCTGGGCGGTCTGCAGGCTCTGGCGCAGCGCGGTAACCGTGACGGTATCCAGGTCAACGGCGGTGGGCTGCGCAGCCGGGTCAGGCGTGGCCACATTTACCGCACCCGCAGTCTGCGCCTGCACTAGGGCGGGCAGGGCAAGGGCGGACAGGATGGCCAGGGAGAGCAGGGTGCGGGAGGAATGGCGAGTCATGGCGGTATCTCCGGATTCCGGAAAGCGAGCGCGGCGGGTGGCCCGCCATCGGTCGATGGCGGGCCGTCAGGTGTCAGAAGGCAGGAACGGACTTGCGCGGCGTTTTTGCCAGGGTGCGGAACAGCTCCGCCTCTCGAGCGCGATACGGCGTGCCATCGGCGTTGAGCAGGTCGTGGAACCACACGGTCGGTGCCTCCATCGTGTACGGGCGCTGCCAGCTGTCCCAAGGGAMGCGGGTCTGGATCGCGCCGTCAACGAAGCCCCAGTTGATCATCCCGATGTTCTCGCGGCGGGCGATCGGCAGGATCGTGTCCACATTGGAGCCGGCGCCGCGGGCAAGCCACTCGGTGCAGATGAGCGGGCGGCCATACTTGCGCAGTTGCTCGATGCGGGACACAAATGCTTCAGGCTGCTCGTAGTTGTGGAAGGTGATCACGTCCGAGCGCTCCAACTGCGTGCGCTGGATCGAGGTGAGGGAGGCGGCGCCCGGTGACCAGTCATCACCGATCCACACGCCGCTGGTGAGCGGCTGCACCGGCTTTTGGGCACGCGCCCAATCGAAGATCTGGGGCAACAGCCCGGCGATGCGCTCCTGCTCGCCCTTCAACTGCTTGTCCATGTAGTTGCCGCCACCGGGGTTGTCCGGCTCGTTCCACAGGTCCCAGGCCAGCACGCGCTTGWCTTTGGCGAATGCGCCGACCACGCCTTCCAC
>NZ_JBFULB010000534.1:0-1444 GCF_056400545.1 Stenotrophomonas sp. P5_A8
CTGCGGGGCCTCTCGCTTTATGGACTCGGCGGCGCCGACGGACGCGATGTCGGACCAGGCCGAGGCACCAGCGGGCCCCGGCGCACCGATGGCGACACGAATACGGGCAACTCACCGCAAGACTGAGCCAACTCCGACGCTTGTTGAAGGATGTCTCTTTCGGCGGCGTCCAGCGCCGGCTGAGTCGCCATCTCTTGGGCCTTAGCCAACTCGATGGACCGCATCTCGAGCACAGCCAGACGCCTCTCTCGGCGTTTGGCCCATTCCTTGGGCGACCACTGGCTCCCTTCTCGTGGGTGGTCCGCGTTGAAGCTCTCCCACTGCTGCTGCGCCATGTGGTGAAGCCGGTCTGCTCGCCGGACCGCGCCCTCCCTCCGCCCCCTTCTCAGCAACGCCTGCTTGAGCGTGCGGATCTTGACCGCAACAGGTGCGACCAAGGGGCGTGCCTGGGCGGTGTCACCAAAGCGGACCACGTGACGGCGCACACCTGCAAGCCACTCCCGAACAACGCCCAAAGCCAAATCAGCGCGGGCTTGGGTAATCTCCCACAGGTCTCTCAGTGCAACATCAATCCACTCGAGGCAGTTCCACTGCCTCGGGGGGCGCTCTGGCCCCAAGACACCGTTCTCAATGGGAGGTAGGCGAATGCCCATCACTCCCTCAATCCTGAGATCGCCGACCGCGAGGAACGGCGCGGCAGACTTCTGCTTGGCTCGCTCAGCGAGGGCTGCCCGGTGATCGTGCGTGGGAGGAAGTCCAATGGCCCGACCCTCTGCCACAGCGTCGTGGATCAGCGATTCGAACTCTTGGTCGTTTTCCTGCTGAATCGACAGATTGGTCTCTTCAACGTGGGTGGCCTGACCTCTCCTGGCAAGCGCCGTCGCGACCTTTCCTTGATGACGAGTAGGTTCCCTAGATAGCAGCGTTGCCCGTATCGGATCACCGTCCAACAATGCTGTCTGGGCCTGCTCCTCCAAGCTGCGATGGTCCACGCGGGAACGGATGCCGGCCGCCTCCAGATGCGAGTTGATCGTGGACGCCACGGCCTCGCGAACCCACTCCACCTCGATACGCCCCGTCGGCCCACCATCCAGCTCTGTGGTCTTGTCTCCAAACCTCTCTCCGGTGATCCGTCGTGTGCTTGCCAGGATGTGGACGTGGTGGTTCACACCGTCAGTGGTTGGCGGCGAATGGATGCTTGCTTGGACGACGAACTCATAGCGGGCTACCAACACATCAGCAATCGCCCAAGCAAGTTCACTGCGCTGTTCGGCATCGAGCTCGTGTGGCAGCGACACTTCGAATTCGCGTGCAATCGTTGCGTCTTTGCGACGCTCGGCCGCTTCGACCGCGGGCCAGAGTTCGCCTGGAATTAGGGCCCATGGCGGCGCTCCTGGAGGGCCCAGGCAGCTGCTTGCGACGACGCCACCGCGGCGCCGATAGT
>NZ_JBFULB010000535.1:0-1422 GCF_056400545.1 Stenotrophomonas sp. P5_A8
TCGTGCTGTGCAGCGGCCTGACCCTGGTCTATGGCTGGAGCTACCTGCGCGAGCGCAAGCTGTACCAGGGCGAGATCCCGGTGCTGATCCTGTTCGGCACCGCCGGCATGATGATCCTGGTGTCCGCCGGCAGCCTGCTGATGGTCTACCTGGGCCTGGAACTGCTGGCGCTGTGCTCCTACGCCCTGGTGGCCAGCAACCGTGAAAACGGCCTGGCCTCGGAAGCGGCGATGAAGTACATCGTGCTCGGTTCGCTGGCTTCGGGGCTGCTGCTGTATGGCATGTCGCTGATCTACGGCGCCACCGGCTCGCTGCATCTGGACGCGATCCAGGCCGCCATTCCGCACTCGGAAGAGCGCGTACTACTGATGACCGGCGCGGTGTTCATGATCGCCGGCGTGGCCTTCAAGCTCGGCGCGGCCCCGTTCCACATGTGGCTGCCCGACGTGTACCAGGGTGCCCCGGCGCCGGTCGCGCTGTTCATCAGCTCGGCACCGAAGCTGGCCGCGTTCGGCATGGCCTACCGCCTGCTGGAAATGGGCCTGGGCCCGCTGTCGGATGAGTGGAAGTACCTGATCGCCGGCCTGGCCGCGCTGTCGCTGGTGATCGGCAACCTGATGGCGATCGCGCAGACCAACCTCAAGCGCATGCTGGCCTACTCGACCGTATCGCACATCGGCTTCCTGCTGCTCGGCATCGCCGGCGGTGGTGAGCGCGGTTACTCGGCGGCGCTGTTCTACGCCCTGAGCTACGCGATCATGTCGACCGCCGGCTTCGGCGCGATCATCGCGCTGTCGCGCAGCGGCTTCGAGGCCGAGAAGATCGAAGATTTCAAGGGCCTCAACGCACGCAATCCGTGGATGGCCGGCCTGGTGCTGTGCATCATGGCGTCGATGGCGGGTATTCCGCCGTTCCTGGGCTTCTGGACCAAGCTGGCGGTACTGGGCGCGGCGATCAACGGCGGCATGCTGTGGTTGGCGATCCTGGGCGTGCTGGCCGCGGTGGTGGGCTGCTTCTACTACCTGCGCGTGATCAAGGTCATGTACTTCGATGAGCCGGTGGGCGAGCCGCTGCCGGCCAACCACGACCGCGTGCTGGGTGTGGTGCTGGGCGTGAACGCCTTGGCACTGCTGGGCCTGGGCCTGGCGTGGAACCCGATCATGGTCTGGTGCCAGCAGGCGTTTGCACATATTTCATAAAAAACGATACAAACGTGCGCAACTCGTGTAATATTCATCTCCTGAGTTGTTGATGCAGCGGTTTCGCCAGAACATCGTTGCTTGGAAGCCCTCCGGGTCTTCCGCACTCATCCGCTTCTGCTGCGGGGTGGAGCAGTCTGGCAGCTCGTCGGGCTCATAACCCGAAGGTCGCAGGTTCAAATCCTGCCCCCGCTACCATATAGCTCCGGTGCAAGCCGGAGGC
>NZ_JBFULB010000536.1:0-1422 GCF_056400545.1 Stenotrophomonas sp. P5_A8
TCGGCCTGCACCGCCTGCAACAGGGCATCGCCGCAGCGGTCGGTCACCCGGCCGCGGTTGTTCGGGCCGCCCATCGCATCGACCACGGCCGCCCGCCTGCGGCGCCGCGTGCCGATGCGCTCGGCCACGGTGCGGGCCGAGCCGTCGTCGCCGAGGGAGCCGAGCAGGGTTTCCAGCCCGGGCTCGTCGGCGAACTGTTCCTGCAGGGCGGCCAGCCGAGCGGGGTCGCGGCTGACTACCAGAACCGGGCTGCCGGCCTCCAGCAGCGCAGCCACGATGCCCTGGCCGACACTCCCGGTGCCGCCCAAGACCAGGACCTCGGGGGCCAGCGTCCCACTCATGGGACTTTCACTCCCGCCGCCGGGATAATCCCAATCCGGCCCAGTCGGTCGCCATGGCGGGCGCCGAGCTGCAGACTGCCGCCGCGCTGCAGGTTGGCCGGTGGGGTGAACTCACGGAAAGCCTTGTGGGAGAAGCCGGAGGGGCGCCTCTCTACGGTCATCGCCAGTTCCAGCGGGGCCTTGCGGCCGCTGAGCACGCGGCCAAGAATGTTCCGCAACCACATGGTTGACGTCCTTCGTTTCGGGAATGGCGCCAGATTAGTCCTCAAATTGCTACTTGATTAGTCCGGATTAAGGGGAATAATCATCCCGTTCCCGGCACAATCTATCGGGCAACCTACCCCTCCCCGACTTCGGACCCCGTCATGGCACACGATCTCAACGACACGCTGATCTTCGTCAAAGTGGTCGAGCAAGGCAGTTTCATCGCCGCGGCCACTGCACTTGGCCTGCCCAAGACCACCGTCAGCCGCAAGGTGCAGGAACTGGAAACGCGGCTTGGCGCGCGCCTGCTGCACCGGACCACCCGCCGGCTGGGCCTGACCGAGGCCGGGTCGGTCTACCACGAGCATTGCCAGCGCATCGCACGCGAGCTGGAAGAAGCCGAAGGCGCGGTCAACCAGCTGCAGTCCGGCCCACGTGGCTGGCTGCGTTTCACCGTGCCCTACTCGATCGGCATCACCTGGATCGCACCGCTGCTGGGCGAATTCCATGCGCAATATCCGGAAATCCAGCTGGACATGCACCTGGGCAACGAGAAGCTGGACCTGATCGCCGGCGAAGCCGACCTTGCCTTGCGCGTGGGCACCCTGCCCGACTCCAACCTGGTGGCGCGCAAGCTTGGCAGCCTGCGCACGCAGGTGTTCGCCAGCCCGGCCTACATCGAACGCTATGGCGAGCCGCTGCATCCGGACGAGCTGCAGTTCCATCGCATCCTGGCGATGCGCAAGGCACGCAACCTCAACAACAACCGGTTCTTCTGGCAGCTGGGCGAAAACGGTGGTGACCTGCGCGATTTCCCGGTCAATCCGCTGCTGGTCGCCAATGACCCCTCGGCGTTGAACGGCGCGCTGGTGTGCGG
>NZ_JBFULB010000537.1:0-1410 GCF_056400545.1 Stenotrophomonas sp. P5_A8
GGGTGAAGTGTTCGACGCCGTCGTGGTGCGTACCCGCAAGGGTGTGCGTCGCGCCGACGGTTCGCTGATCCGTTTCGACGCCAACGCTGCGGTCCTGCTCAACAACAAGCAAGAGCCGATCGGCACCCGCATCTTCGGACCGGTGACTCGTGAACTTCGTACCGAGAAGTTCATGAAGATCGTCTCGCTCGCTCCCGAAGTGCTGTGAGCGACAGGAGATAATCATGGCTAACCGTATCAAGAAGGGCGACCAGGTCGTCGTCAACACCGGCAAGGACAAGGGCAAGCAGGGCGAAATCGTCCGCGTCGACGGCGATCGTGTGATCGTCGCCAACGTGAACATCGTCAAGCGCCACACCAAGCCGAACCCGCAGGCAGGCGTTGCCGGCGGCGTGGTCGAGCGTGAAGCGTCGATCCATATCTCCAACGTGAATGTGCTGAACCCGGCTTCGGGCAAAGGCGAACGCGTTGGTTTCAAAGTGCTGGAGGATGGACGCAAACTGCGTGTGTTCCGCTCCAGCGGTGAGGCGCTCGACGCCTGAGGATGCGCTGATGAATACCCGTCTCGAAAAGTTCTACAAGGAAGAAGTGGTGCCGGCGCTGATGAAGCAGTTCGGCTACACCAATCCGATGCAGGTTCCGAAGCTGGTCAAGGTCACCCTGAACATGGGTGTCGGTGAAGCAGCCACGAACAAGAAGATCCTGGAAAACGCCGTCGCCGACATGGCCAAGGTCTCCGGTCAGAAGCCGATCGTGACCAAGTCCCGCGTCTCGGTGGCCTCGTTCAAGATCCGCGATGGTTGGCCGATCGGCTGCAAGACCACGCTGCGTCGTGAAAAGATGTATGAGTTCATGGATCGCCTGATCAACATCTCGCTGCCGCGCGTGCGCGACTTCCGTGGTGTCTCGGGTCGTTCCTTCGACGGTCGTGGCAACTTCAACATGGGTGTGAAGGAACAGATCATCTTCCCGGAAATCGACTTCGACGCTGTCGACGCGATCCGCGGCATGGATATCGCCATCACCACCACCGCCAAGACCGATGCGGAAGCGAAGGCGCTGCTTGCAGCGTTCAAGTTCCCGTTCCGTAACTGATACGTCGAGGAATCCGATATGGCAAAGACCTCCATGGTCAACCGCGATCTGAAGCGCGCCAAGCTGGCCGTCAAGTTCGCTGGTAAGCGTGAAGAGCTGAAGAAGATCATCTCCAGCACGACCGCTTCGTACGACGAAAAGGCCGACGCTGTCGTCAAGTTGCAGAAGCTGCCGCGCGATTCGTCGCCGAGCCGCCACCGCAACCGTTGCGAACTGTCCGGCCGCCCGCGTGGCGTCTACAGCAAGTTCGGCCTCGGCCGCAACAAGCTGCGCGAAGCCACCATGCGTGGCGACGTGCCGGGCCTGCGCAAGGCC
>NZ_JBFULB010000538.1:0-1405 GCF_056400545.1 Stenotrophomonas sp. P5_A8
GGCATACCCCGCTACTTCAATCCACGTCCTCGCTGTTGCTGGCAGTCTGAGACGGGACAGCTACAACCGACAACTCTTGAATGCGGCCGCCCAGATGGCACCGCCTCAGATGATCTTGAAGGTGCACGACACCATTGCCGACATTCCTATGTTTGACGAGGATCTAGAGGCCACGGGGGAACGCGGACTAGGCGGGGTTGCTCGTTTGCGCGCGGCCATCGCGRCAGCTGACGCGATACTCATAGCCACGCCCGAGTACAACCAGTCTCTGCCAGGCGTCCTGAAGAACACCATCGACTGGCTTTCCCGGAGCGGCGCAGCCGGTCCAGCCTTCGCGGGAAAGCCTGTGGCCATAACAGGAGCGACCGTAGGGCCTTGGGGCACCCGCTTGGCACAAGCACAGCTGCGGCACGCCCTGACGGCCGTGGGTGCCTTAACGATGCCGACGCCCCAGCTCTTCATCGCAGACGCCCCGCGCTCGTTCGATGTCCGCCAGGGCAATTTGGACGGTTCAATGGAGCTACGTCTCAGCAATTTTCTGCTTGCTTTCGAGAAGTGGATACGGCGCCTGCGCCCTGCTGTTCAACCGACTGATCAACCAGAGGCTGGCCCTCGATAGGAGAAGCACAATTGCCCAAGGGCGGCGTTCTTCCATATCCAGCAACCCAGTCAGTGGGATCAAGCCCCTAGAGCGGCGGCGACTCTGCATGGCGGAGAGTGAGACACCTGTCCAACGTCATAAGTATGGAAAACGACTGGCGGAGGATGGTCAGGGCAGGCGAATGGCACCGCACTGCGCAAATGATCAGTCGCCAAGCTACCGGTCATTTCCTTTGGTGCTTTGCCGCGCAGCCCGTATGGCGTGCCCCGCGAGAGCCTCGGCTGCCAAAAGCGCGTCTTTCAAAGACGGAAACGGGCGCCTCAAGTCCAGAAGAGCGCGGCCTGCATCCGGAGTAACGGCAAGCAGCACCCATCGATCAGGGGCGTCTTGCCAAACCTCGGCCAAATACCCTGTGTCCTCCGTCGCCAAACGAACGGAATAGAACCGGTCATCCGATTGATCTGTCCCCAAGCCACCCTCCACACCTAATTGGGCCGGCCCCACCCCTGGGCCCAGCACGTCACTCAGCCGATTGTATCGCCCAAGAAGTGTGTCCCAACACATCGAGCACGGCCTCCGCCCCGCCGGCGGCGTCCCAGATGTTAAGCAAGCCTTTGTTCACCTCCGCCGCCACCTTCTCCAGCTGAACTAAGTTGTGGAGTGGTCTAAAGTGCCGCTGCACTGCCGCGTGGACATCAAACCTAGGATCTGCGTCCTCATCCACAGACACGTCCTCATCCAGCGGGACTGGGCTTGAGCTTGGAGTCAGGAGCTGGCGCTTGGCCTCGAACAATGCGTTGACGT
>NZ_JBFULB010000539.1:0-1402 GCF_056400545.1 Stenotrophomonas sp. P5_A8
ACCAACGGTCGGCTCTACAGGTGATTGTTTTCCCGAAACGTGTGGGATCCCACGCCCATCCTCCAGGTACGCCACACCCGTGAAAGCACCCGCCCTGATCCAGAACGACATCGTCGTCTTCGGCCTGATCGCCGCCACCCTCGGCGCCGTGTTCTGGACCGCCTCGCGCGAGCAGGGGCTGTGGAAGCGCTTCTACACCGTCGTGCCGGCGTTGCTGCTGTGCTACCTGATCCCGGGCATCTACAACACGTTCGGGCTGATCGACGGGCAGAACACGCATCTGTACAACCCGGTCGCGCGCGACATCCTGCTGCCGGCGGCGTTGGTGCTGCTCACCCTGGCGGTGGACATCAAGGGCATCCTGCGGCTGGGTCCGAAACTGATCGTGATGTATCTGGGCGCCTCCTTCAGCATCATGCTCGGCGCGGTGGTGGCCTTCCAGGTGATGAAGTGGCTGCACCCGGCCACCGTAGCTGGCGACACCTGGGCCGGCATGGCGGCACTGGCCGGCAGCTGGATCGGCGGCGGCGCCAACATGCTGGCCATGCGCGAGGTGTTCGACGTCAACGCGACCACCTTCGGCCAGTTCGCGGTGGTCGATGTGGGCGTGGGCTATGTATGGATGGCGGCGCTGATCTTCCTGGCTGGCCGCGCGGCGAAGATCGACGCGCGCAGCGGTGCTGATACCTCGGGCATCGACGAACTCAAGCTGCGCATCGAGAAATTCCGCAGCGAGCACGAACGTGTGGCCAGTCTTACCGACCTGATGCTGATCGTGGCGGTGGCCTTCGGCACGGTCGGCCTGTCGCACGCGATCGCCGGCCCGGTCTCGGCGTGGTTCAAGGGCCATGTCAGTTGGGCATCGCAGTTCAGCCTGGATGCGCCGTTTGTGTGGGTCGTGGTGATTTCCACTACCTGCGGCCTGGCGCTCAGCTTCACCCGTGCGCGCAACCTGGAGGGCGCTGGCGCGTCCAAGCTGGGCTCGCTGCTGCTGTATTTCCTGATCGCCTGCATCGGCATGCAGATGGACCTGCTGGCGCTGCTGGATCGACCGTGGTTGTTCCTGTTGGGCCTGATCTGGATCGCCGTGCACATCGTGCTGCTCTGGGCGTTGGCGCGGGTGTTGAAGGTGCCGTTCTTCTACTTCGCGATCGGCTCGCAATCCAACATCGGCGGACCGGCCTCGGCACCGGTGGTCGCCGCCGCCTTCCACCCGTCGCTCGCCCCGGTCGGGGTGCTGCTGGGGACGATGGGGTATGCGACCGGGACGTACCTGGCCTACATCGTCGGGATCACGTTGCGCGCGATGGCAGGGTAGAGCCGACCGTTGGTCGGCTGTCGTGCGCTGTGACGCCACGTCAAGAGCAGCCGACCAACGGTCGGCTCTACGGCAGAAGCAATC
>NZ_JBFULB010000540.1:0-1401 GCF_056400545.1 Stenotrophomonas sp. P5_A8
AGTTGAAAGTCTACCGTTGGACGTCTCAAAGACGCAACGCTGCGGCTGGTGTGGCTACAAGTTGCGGGCCGCATGGCTGCATTGCCAGGGCGCTATCTGCCGCGTGAGCTCCGGGAAACTGCTGCGAGCACGCGAAGATGACTGCCTACAAAACCTTGGGCCACTCACCCAGGATGAGCATGAGGTTAGATCAGAGGGCAGGATGAGCATGCTCGGGAAGAAAGAAGTCTCTCGTGTAAGGACCCCATGGATGTAGGAGGCTATCGATCGGCAGTCCGAGGCGAGCTGACGTTCGTCTGACCATGGAGAGGGTCGGCGGGTGCTCTCGACGTAGGTATGTCATGAACTCATGACGTGGCAGCCCTTCGAACCGGTAGCGCTCTCTTTTCTCAAGCCAGACGTAGCAGATGAGTCTATGGATGAAGCTCTTGATCGCTCCCACTTGATAGTCACCAGTCCGGAACATGGAGCTATCGACTAGTTCGACTAGATCCAGCGCATACTCCTCATGGACAACTGCTACGCGCGCAGAAGGATGAACCTGATCAAAGCGCGTCCCGCAGGCGCGACATGAATCAGCATACGCGGGGCCCCCAAGCGGCCTTGCGCCGCACTCTAAGCACTGATTGGTAAGTCCCATCCGGTGGACGTGGCAGGCCTTGACGGCTGAGAAGGACCACACAAGCTTGTGGTGAATCGGGACGCCCCCTAAAGACTGATCCGCGACGCAGCCAGGGCACCATTTGCTGAACCTGGAGTAGCAGGTCACGGTCCGACTTAGCGCTTTGGCTAGGAACATGAAGGTTGAGTTCTTCAGAGCAATCTCGCACTCCGATGCCATTGTTGTGAGAAGCGGAACGACCGAGTGTTCCACTGGGCGCGGTCTGTCCAGCTGCGGGCCTACCACTGCCGTTATCCTGTCTCCAGGACGAAGCTCCGAGTGTCGGCCTGCCCTTCTTGCAATCACCTCGAAGAGGTAGGAAGGAGTGACACTGTGTAGACGTGCAAGCCGGAGCACGTATGAGTGCAGTGCCTCGACATCGCCAGTGTTCTTCCCAACGATTTCCAAAGGAAGTAGGCGTGGAGTGGTCTCGTCATCAGATTTCATTGCGGCGTGTTTTCCTCTTGAATGGAGCCGGTTTCTTGCTCGCTCGCAATGCCAACGTCGGCCCTGCTTCGGGCATGGCGACGACCTTTTTTTCTGAAAAGTGGAGTTCTCCACGCCGGATCTCAGCGCTAACCGAGGCAAGCGCTGAGCTAAGCTGCCTGGTCCGAGCCCAATCACCCTGTCCGGGTATCGAGCGGCCTTCAGATCGGCAGGAAGCTAAAGCATTCCGGATCCATCGTGAAAGCGCACCTATGCAGCCCCATGAGCCGTCATGAAGTGCCTCGATGTACTCG
>NZ_JBFULB010000541.1:0-1400 GCF_056400545.1 Stenotrophomonas sp. P5_A8
GTGTGATGACACCGTTTGACTCTGAACGCATGAGGGCAATCTGCATGCCTGCTACATTGATGTTCTCGGTTAGCTCCTGATTGAGAGAGGCATCACCTCCTACCTCGATCGTGCGCTCAAAGATCCGGTCTCTATGCGCGTTCATGCCACTCCCTGAAGACTTCAGCGGCATCAAGTAGCGGCGGGCATTGAAATCTATGAGGCCGAGCACGTCGTTGAAAACACCAAGGCGCGTAGGGCAACGATGAATCTGGATGAATTTACGACAGACGTCAGTCGCGAATCTCTTCAGGTTTGCCGTCTGCTCTGAGGTGCGTGCACCCTCATAGATGAAACTCTCAAATCCTGGGGAGAGGTCCTTCTTTAAGGGAAATCGGTCTGAAGTGCTGCAGGAAATGCCGATAGTCTTACGTTCGTGGCTGCTGGAAGTGTGTGCAATCTCCCTTAAGAGCAAGCTCTTTCCCTCTCCGTTGTTACCAATGAGGTAAATTGTGCGACCGCCAGTGACGGAGGGGTGCAGGAGATCTAACAGTGGAGTTCCGTCGATGCCTGAAAGTGAGGCATCTTCCGCGGCCCGAAGCACATACTGCTGCGCCAGAAGCACATTTCCCTTCGCCTCGATCTCCCTTTGAGAGACCACGCGGCAAAGGCCCTTGACGTTCCGATATCCGCCCGCGAACTCCCGATCAAATAGGTGTCGATAGTGTGCCGCGGAGTCCTCATGACTTGAAGTTGCCCATCGGGAGGATACGCTCTCACCTAGAAACAAGTTCACAATGCGACCGGCAAATTCAGCGAGCGATCCGTACTCTTGGCGACCTGACGGTACCTCCATAGCGCTGGCGTTTATCATCAGCACGCCTCTGCGGTCCATGGCTAGGTTTTCGCGGATAAGCCACGCGCTTTTGCCCACGCGATCTCCCGGGGCTCTAGGGAAGTCAATGACCGCGACAAGCCTTCCTTCTTCCAGCAAGTCTCTGCGGATACCCATAATTGCATGACGGTTGGTTGTACGCTCGGTCCCCGAGGCAACTACGAGCATATTTCGTGCACCAAAATCCCACTGGAGAGACCRAAGCATCTGCAGGGCGCTCGACGTGCCCTCAAATATGCTTCCCCTCAGAAGAGACGATAAGGGTCGACGGGCTGGTGGATCTACTCTGAAGAATGATGCACGACCGGATCTATCCCCGGGCCTCAGCATTCTGAGGCGTGTGGAATGCTTACCGTGAAGTGAGAGACGCATGCGCACCTCGAGATCGAACGAGCCGACTTGGAAGACGATGGCAGGCGCGATGCTTGAGAGCACCTTCCGCCAGCGTTCGTTGCCCCCAGTCGCGAATAGATCTCCTGACTCGCAGAAAACATCGACAAGAGTATCCTTAGATCGACTAGTGGAG
>NZ_JBFULB010000542.1:0-1392 GCF_056400545.1 Stenotrophomonas sp. P5_A8
CCGACGTGCTGATCGTCGGCATGCTGCTGTGGCGACGGCGCTGGCGTGAAGCCAGTTTCGTGGCGATCTGCTTCGTCGGTTCGGCGTTGTTGAACATGGGCAGCAAGCAGTTTTTCCAGCGCGACCGCCCCAGCCTGTGGGAGTCGATCGCCCCGGAAAGCACGTTCAGCTTCCCCAGTGGGCATGCGATGGGCTCGATGACCCTGGCGGTGACGGTGGTGCTGTTGGCCTGGAACACTCGCTGGCGCTGGCCGGTGCTGGTGGCCGCGCCCTTGTTCAGCGTGCTGGTCAGCGTGTCGCGGGTCTACCTGGGCGTGCATTACCCCTCCGACATCCTGGCCGGTTGGTGTGCGGCTCTGGTTTGGGTGGTAGGGTGCTTCCTGGTCATGTTCAGGCGCCGCGCGCCGTGGCGGCACCGGCACTGAACCGGTCCGGATGCGTGGGATGCCGATTGCGCCGGGGCGCAGGCGTACACTGATAGKCGTAGTAGACCGATATAGCCTGGGGTGAAAGGCTAAGGGGAAGGGCAAGACGGCATGGGTGTGATGCGGGCACCAGAACGCGCTGACAGGGGCTGCTTTTCCTTGTTATCGCCGTACCCCGCCGCTAGGCTTGCCCCCGTTCGCAGCGTTTTAAGAGGTGCGTGGATGACGATTCGAGTGTATCTGGTGGACGATCATGCGCTGGTGCGTACCGGCATGAAGATGATCCTGTCCAACGAGACCGATATCGAGGTAGTCGGTGAAGCGGACTCCGGGGAAGATGCGTTGCCTGAAATCCGCCACCTGCGTCCGGACGTGGTGCTGTGCGACCTGCACCTGCCGGGTGTAAGCGGCATGGAAGTCACCGAACGGGTGGTGCGTGGCGACCACGGCACGCGCGTGGTGATCGTGTCGGTGCTCGAGGATGGCCCGATGCCCAAGCGCCTGCTCGAGGCTGGCGCGTCCGGTTACATCGGCAAGGGCTGCGATGCGCAGGAACTGCTGCGCGCCGTGCGCGACGCGGCCATGGGCCGGCGTTACCTCGGCAGCAGCATCGCGCAGAACCTGGCGCTGTCCAACGTGGAAGGCAGCCAGTCGCCGTTCGACACCCTGTCCCCGCGCGAACTGGAAGTGGCCCTGCTGCTCACCCAGGGCCTGCGCCAGGAAGACATCGCCAAGCGCCTGAGCCTGAGTGCCAAGACGGTAAACACGCACAAGGCGCGCCTGTTCGAGAAGATGGGCATCCACGACAACATCGCCTTGGCGCGCATGGCCAGCCAGTACGGCCTGGTGGATCCGGCGCGACCGATGTAACTGCCGAAGGCATGTGCGGTTCTTTGCCCACACCGGGGCAAGCAGAAGCGTCATTTGACTCTTTCTGGCGCGGGTCGGTGGGGGGGGGGGGGGGGGG
>NZ_JBFULB010000543.1:0-1390 GCF_056400545.1 Stenotrophomonas sp. P5_A8
GGGCGGTAGGCTCCTGGGCAAAATAAAGGAGGAGGCCGCCAGGCCGGGGGACATTTGCGCCAGGGGCCTACCGGTCGCTACGGGGCCCTGACGCTCGCGACAGACCCAAGCGAAGACGCCACCTGATCCACGCCGCTCTTGGACAAACCAACCGCCGCGCGCCCTCTACTGCGGCAGTTGCAACAACACGCTCCCCCTATTCCTTGGGAGAAAAAACGAAAAACCCGCCTTTCGGCGGGTTTTTCGTTGCAGCCGAGCATGGCTCGGCACTACCGATTCAACGCGACTTACGCCCAGCCAAACAGCTCGAACAGGCGCAGGATCAGGTACGCACAGCCGCCGGCGGCCGGGATGGTCAGGATCCAGGCCCAGACGATGCGCTCGATCACGCCGAAGCGCAGCGAACGCGGGTTCTTGGCGTAGCCCACGCCCATGATCGCGGTGGAGATGCTGTGCGTGGTCGAGACCGGCATGCCGAAGTGCGCCGCCAGGGTCAGGATCGTGGCCGAGCTCGTCTCCGCGGCGAAGCCGTGGATCGGGTGCAGCTTCACCATCTTGTGGCCCAGCGTCTTGATGATCTTCCAGCCGCCCGAGGCCGTACCGGCCGCCATCACCACCGCACAGGTCAGCACGATCCACATCGCGATGCCGTCACCGGCGCTGGCATCGGGGTGCATGAAGGCCAGCCACGACGGCAGTTCGTTCAACGCACCGGTCGCCTCGGCGCCGATCAGGGTCATGGCGATGATGCCCATGGTCTTCTGCGCATCGTTGTGGCCGTGGGCAAAGCCCATGTAGGCCGCCGAGGCGATCTGTGCCTTGCCGAAGAACGCATTGACGATGCGCGGCCGCGCCATGCGCCCGAGCCAGCCACCGGCCTTGGCCATGCCGGCGATGATCGCCCACAGCAGCAGCATCACCAGAATGCCGAGCAGGAAACCTGCGATCGGCGAGGTGATCATCGGCAGGAACACCTTCCACAGCAGGCCCTTGTTCTGGGCCCAGGTGCCGATGCGTTCGGACCAGATCAGCGCATCCCAGTTGTTGTGGGCCGCGGCCAGGCCAGCGCCGCACAGGCCACCGATCAGGGCGTGCGAAGACGAGGACGGCAGCCCCTTCCACCACGTGATCAGGTTCCAGATGATGCCGCCCAGCAGCGCGCACAGGATCACCTGCGGGGTCACATCGACCACGTTGGTGTTGAGCAGGCCCGAGGCGATGGTCAGCGCCACGGCGGTGCCGGTCAGGGCGCCGAGGAGGTTCATGAAGGCCGCGAGCATCACCGCCCAGCCGGGCGAGAGCACTTTGGTCGCCACCACGGTGGCGATGGAGTTGGCGGTGTCGTGGAAGCCGTTGATGAACTCGAAGACGAGCGCGGCCAGGATCACCA
>NZ_JBFULB010000544.1:0-1387 GCF_056400545.1 Stenotrophomonas sp. P5_A8
AAGCAGCCGAGCATGGCTCGGCTCTACCGGAAGGGCAAAAAAAAACGCCAGGCAATGCCTGGCGTTTTTCGTCAACGCACCGACCAACGGTCGGCATGCGCCTGCGGATCGATCAACCCAGCAGGTGGGCCACGCCAGCGCGCTCTTCTTCCAGCTCGGCCAGGGTCTTGTCGATGTACTTCTGGCTGAAGTCGTCCACCGGCAGATCCTTGACCAGCGTGTACTCACCGTTTTCGGTGGTCACCGCGAAGCCGAAGATCACGCCTTCCGGAATCCCGTAGGAACCGTCGGACGGCACGCCCATCGTCACCCACTTGCCGTTGCTGCCCAGCACCCAGTCGCGCACGTGGTCGATGGCGGCATTGGCGGCCGAGGCGGCCGAGGACGAACCACGGGCTTCGATGATCGCCGCGCCGCGCTTGCCCACGGTCGGGATGAAGGTGCCGGCGTTCCATTCCTGGTCGTTGATCGCATCGGCGATGGACGCACCATCGGCGGTGGCGAAACGGTAATCCGGGTACATGGTCGGGCTGTGGTTGCCCCACACGACCAGCTTCTCGATGCCACCGACCGACTTGCCCAGCTTGGTCGACAGCTGGCTCAGCGCGCGGTTGTGGTCCAGGCGCAGCATGGCGGTGAAGTTGCGCGGGTTCAGATCCGGCGCCGACTTCATCGCGATGTAGGCATTGGTGTTGGCCGGATTGCCGACCACCAGCACCTTCACGTTGCGGCTGGCCACCTTGTTCAACGCCGCGCCCTGCGCGGTGAAGATCTTGGCGTTTTCCAGCAGCAGGTCCTTGCGCTCCATGCCCGGGCCGCGCGGACGCGCACCGACCAGCAGGGCGATGTCGGCATCCTTGAAGGCCACTTCGGCGTCATCGGTACCGACCATGCCAGCCAGCAACGGGAATGCGCAGTCTTCCAGTTCCATCATCACGCCGCGCAGCGCGGCCTGGGCCTTGTCGATCGGCAGCTCGAGCAGCTGCAGGATGACCGGCTGGTCCTTGCCGAGCATTTCGCCGGAGGCGATGCGGAACAGCAGGGCGTAGCCGATCTGGCCGGCGGCGCCGGTCACGGCAACACGAACAGGTGCTTTCATGGGGATTTCCTCTGCTAAGAAGCTAAGAAGCGGTGTGGGAGATGGCCGCGCGGGCGGGGACAGGCCTGGCGGGGCGGCCGGAACGTAAAAACGGCCCCCTTCACAGGGGGCCGTTGGAATCGGATCAGGCGGTGGGGATGAGCTTGTTCCACTCGGCCACGCGCTCGGCCTGGGCGGCCAGCACCGCGTCGGTGTCGCCTTCCAGGGTGATCGAATGGATCACGTCGCCCTGCTTGACCGAATCGACGATCGCCTGGCCATCCAGCACCTGGCCGAACACGGTGTGCT
>NZ_JBFULB010000545.1:0-1374 GCF_056400545.1 Stenotrophomonas sp. P5_A8
CTCCCACTGCTCTTTCATCCACAGGAGTTCTAGATGAAGATCTTTATCAGCTCACTTATTACGGGCATGGAAGCGGAGCGAGCTGCCGTCAAGCACGCGATTGAGCTTCTTGGCCACCAGGCCATCAGAGCTGAGGACTTTGGAGCCGTGGCGAGTTCTCCGCAGGTTGCATGTCTCAATGGCGTGCGCGAGGCGGACCTCGTCATCCTCGTTCTGGGTTCTCGCTACGGGACCAAGCAAGCGGGAGGCGTCTCAGCCACGCACGAGGAAGTGCAGGAGGCGCGCAATCGGAAGCCTCTCCTTGTATTTGTGCAGTCCGGTATAGAGTCGGAAGCGGATCAGGCCGATCTGATTTCAGAGATCGGCAAGTGGCAAGGTGGTCAACTCTGGGATGGATTTAGCTCACCGGATGACCTAGGCCAAAAGGCGACGCGCGGCATCCATAAGTTCCAGCTGACGCAAGCCGTAGCTCCCCTTGATCCAGCGGGAATGCGCGAGCGGGCTCTGACGCTCTTTCCGCAAATTGAGCGCGGCTATCATCAAAGCGGCGCGGTCTTGCAGCTTGCCGTCGCTGCCGGGCCTGACACAACGGTGCTTCGTCCTGCTGAGATGGAAGCCGGGGCGCTCATAGATGCCATGCAGCAACAGGCGCTTTTCGGAAAGCCCGCTGTCTTTGATCGGAGCTTAGGGATGCAGGCAGGCTTGTCCGGCGAGTCGCTTGTCTTGGGCCAGAAAGGCCAGCGTAGTGACGGCGCGTCCGTTCGACTGTGGCCCAACGGGGATCTCCTGATCAGTTTGCCTGTTCCGCCACCAGAGTGCGGCATGGGGCTATCGGTCGTCGTAGAAGAAGATATCACCGGAAAGCTTGAAGCTGCGATCAGCTACGCCGTGTGGCTTCTGGCTAATATCGACCCAACCGAACGGCTTAGCCATGTCGTTCCTGCGGTGCGGCTGCTCGGAGAGCATGCAGGTGCTTGGCGGACCCGGGCGGAACAAGAGGCGAGTCCAAACAGCATGCAAGTGCCCTGGCGGCAGGGAGAGCACCAGGAGCCCGTCCTCCTAACGCCAGCCCACCAGGTCAGACAGGCGCTAACGATGGACACGCAACGCATTGTGGAGGACTTGATCGTGCTCTTGCGCCGTCGTTGGAATGGTTAGTTCGTCAGTCGAAAATAAAGTTGTAGAGCGTATTCATCAAGATCTTCTGGCAGGAAAAGTCTCCCGATTGCGGTATGTTCGATTTGGCAATTGGCTGAGCGCTCGCGGTGGTTAGTTGCACGCTGATGCATTTCTTCGGATGAGGCGCTCTTGCTTTCAAATGTCCAGCTTGTGCGGTTGGGTGTCTATTTCTTATTGCCAGGCCCGCGCCTAGGG
>NZ_JBFULB010000546.1:0-1358 GCF_056400545.1 Stenotrophomonas sp. P5_A8
GTCCAGCAGCGCCTGCGACAGCGGGTTGGCGAAGGCCAGCAGCAGGCCGACGGCGACCGAGATGATGAACGCGGCGTCGATCAGGCCGGCGGTGATGAACATGCGGACCTGCAGGACCGGGATCAGTTCCGGCTGGCGAGCGGCCGACTCCAGGAACTTACCGGACATGATGGCCAGACCGAGACCGGCACCCAGCGCGGCCAAGCCGATCATGATGCCGACGGCGAGGGCGGTGGAGCTCTGAATCTGGGCGAAGTTGGTCAGGACGGCGAAGTACATGGTTATCTCCAGGAACTTAAGTTGCTAAGGGTAATGAAACGGATGAAGGGTGAAGCGAAACTCAGTGACTGTCTTCCGACAGGCTCAGGTACACGATCGACAGCATCATGAAGATGAAAGCCTGCAGCGGAATCACCAGCAGGTGGAACAGCATCCAGCCCAGGCCGAATGCGCCGCCCGCGATGGCACCGGCAATGCCGGCACCGCCCAGCACCCAGATCAGCAGGAAGACGATTTCGCCGCCGAACATGTTGCCGAACAGTCGCATCGCCAGCGAGATCGGCTTGCTGAGCCACTCGACGATGTTGAGGATGAGGTTGAACGGCATCAGCCACTTGCCGAACGGCGCGGTCAGGAATTCCTTGGTGAAACCACCCAGGCCCTTGGAGCGCAGCGCGAAGAACAGCATCAGGAAGAACACGCTGATCGACATGCCCAGGGTGGCATTGACGTCGGCGGTGGGAACCGGCTTCCAGTACGGCACGCCGAGGGCTTCCAGCGGCAGCGCGATGAAGTCGGCCGGGATCATCTTGATGAGGTTCATCAACAGGATCCAGAAGAAGATCGTGATCGCGATCGGGGTCACCAGCTTGCTGGTGCCGTGGTAGGTGTCCTTGGCCTGGCGGTCAACGAACTCCAGGCAGATTTCCACGAACGCCTGCCACTTGCCCGGAACGCCGGCAGTGGCCTTGCGGGTGGCCATCCAGAAACCGAACACCATCAACAGGCCCATCAGGACCGAGGTCACGATGGTGTCGACGTGGATCGCCCAGAAACCACCTTCCTGCATATGAATCGTCAGGTTGTGCAGGTGATGCTGGATGTAGGAGGTGGGAGTAAGCGCCTCGCCTGCCATGTGTCCGGAACCTTAAGTTAAATAAATTGGATCAGCGCCTGGCCAGAGCCAGGACCTGGAACATCAACCCGACGGCGATACCGGCCAGCAGCGCCAATGCAGGCAGCTTGAAGACCAGGAACCCCACCATCAGGACGCCGAAAACGAGCACCCACTTTGCCACCACCGCCACGATCAGCCGGGCCAGCGCCGAACCGGCCGCCTGTACCCCACCACTGAGCGC
>NZ_JBFULB010000547.1:0-1347 GCF_056400545.1 Stenotrophomonas sp. P5_A8
GCTGTTTCACTTGAACTCGGTGGACCAGTAGGTTTCGATCTGGGTGACCAGTTCGGCCGGCAGCGGCACGTAGTGCAGTTCGTTGGCCTGCTTCTGGCCGTTTTCGAAGGCCCACTTGAAGAACGCCAGGGTTTCCTTGCTGCGCTTGGCATCCTTGGGCTGCTTGTGCATGAGCATGAAGTTGGTGGCGGTGATCGGCCACGCCTGGTCGCCCGGGGCGTTGGTGATGACCAGGTTGAAGTCCTTGGCGCTGGCCCAGTCGGCACTGGCGGCAGCGGCGGCGAAGGTGTCGGCGGTGGGCTGCACCCAGTTGCCGGCGGCGTTCTGCATGGAGGCGTACGGCATGCCGTTCTGCAGCGCGTAGGCCAGTTCGACGTAGCCGATGGAGCCCTTGATCTGCTTTACGTACGAGGCGACGCCTTCGTTGCCCTTGCCACCCACGCCATCGGGCCACTGCACCGAGGTGCCTTCGCCGACCTTGCTCTTCCAGTCCGGGCTGACCTTGGCGAGGTAGTTGGAGAAGTTGAAGGTGGTGCCGGAGCCATCGGAACGGTGGACCAGGGTGATCTTGCCGTCAGGCAGCTTGACGCCCGGGTTGGCGGCGACGATGGCCGGGTCGTTCCAGGTCTTGACCTTGCCCAGGAAGATGTCGGCGAGCAGGGCACCGCTCAGGCGCAGCTTGCCGGCTTCGAGGCCGTCGATGTTGACGACCGGGACGACGCCGCCAATGGCCGAGGGGAACTGGCCGAGGCCGGCCTGGGCCAGCTCTTCGCTGCTCAGCGGCTTGTCGGAGGAACCGAAATCAACGGTGCCGGCCTTGATCTGGGCGATGCCGCCGCCGGAGCCGATGGACTGGTAGTTGATTTTGGCGCCGGTGGCGGTGTTGTAGTCGGCCGACCACTTGGATACGAGCGGGAAGATGAAGGACGCGCCGGCGCCGGAGATTTCGGCGGTGAGCTTGTCGCCGGCGGCCGGGGCTGCGGCGGGTGCGTCGGTGGCCGGCGCGGCGGCCTGGCCTTCGGCGCCCGGCTTGCAGGCGGAAAGGCCCAGCGCGATGGCCAGGGAAAGGGCGGTCAAGCCAGCCGTGTGCAGTTTCATGCGTCACTCCGTAGCGGGATAGGGGCCGGTCTCTCCGGCGACGCTGCTATGAAATGATGTTTTTGTTACAGCCGTATGACGGTGTGACCGGGGGCACGTGGAGGGCTTGTGGGGCTTGGGTTTCCCCAAAATCCTGAAGGCGGAAAGCGTGATGCACGGGGTGCCAGGTGCGCCTTGGCTGGGCGGGTGTGTGGGGGTTCGCGGGACAGGTAGCAAGTACGTTGCGGGTTGGCCATTTGGGGTTTGGGG
>NZ_JBFULB010000548.1:0-1327 GCF_056400545.1 Stenotrophomonas sp. P5_A8
CTTTCGGGGCACTGCCTGATGCCCATCCCGCAGAGCATCCGTGCCAACGGGGTCGAGCTGCTGAATTTCCTGGTCGAACATCGTATCGATGCGGTCGATAGCACCCCGTCGCAGCTGGAGGGTCTGCTGTCCGCTGGACTACTCGAAGGCGGGGCGTATCGCCCGCGTAGCGTGCTGGTGGGGGGAGAGCCGATCAGGTCTTCGCTCTGGGGGCGGCTGAAGTCCTCGCCGATCGTGGAGTTTCACAATATGTACGGTCCCACCGAGGCCACCGTGGATGCCACCATCGTCAGCATTGCCGGGGCAGCGGGCGGCCCTACCATTGGCTCGCCAATCGACAATGCCCGTATCTACATTCTCGATACGGCACGGCAACCAGTTCCGATAGGCGTGATTGGTGAGGTGCACATCGGTGGGGTAGGGGTTGCACGGGGTTACCTGGACAAACCAGAACTGACTGCCGAGCGCTTCCTATGCGATCCTTTCAGCAGTTGCGCTGGGGACCGAATGTATCGAACCGGTGATCTTGCCCGCTGGCTGCCGGACGGAAACATTGAATTCCTGGGGCGCAATGATTTCCAGGTCAAGATCCGGGGCTTCCGGGTCGAACTTGGCGAAATCGAGGCCAAGCTGGTCGCTTGCCCGGGGGTCCGGGAAGCGGCCGTGGTGGGCCTGAATGAGGAATCCGGCGACAGCCGCCTGGTCGCCTACGTAGTGTCGGACCACCAGCCCAACCCAGCGCAATTGCGCGATGCGCTACAGGGACAACTGCCGGAACACATGATACCCAGTGCGTTCGTTGTGCTGGCGTCCCTGCCGCAGACCCCGAATGGAAAGCTCGACAGGCAGGCGCTGCCCGCCCCGGGGGTGCAGGCAGTCGTCACCCGACGCTTTGAAGCACCGCGCGGCGAGCTGGAACAGGTACTGGCCAAGATATGGGCTGAGCTGCTGGGGCTGGAGCGGGTGGGGCGGCATGATCAGTTCTTCGAACTGGGCGGTCACTCGTTGATGGTGGTTTCAATGGTTGCTCGCCTGCGCGAACTGGACTTGGAGGTGCCGGTACAGGCCGTGTTCACTACGCCCACCCTGCATGCGCTGGCAGCTTCGATCAGCACATCGGGCATGGCGGGTGCATCAGCAGTGCGCTCGCCTATCGGTCCGGAAACCTCGCGGATCACGCCTGCGCATCTGTCGATGGTGAGCCTCGATCAGGAGCAGATCGACCTGGTCGTAGCGGGCGTGCCAGGCGGGACCGGGAACGTACAGGACATCTATCCGCTGCTGCCATTGCAGGAGGGACTATTGTTCCACTACCTGCTCGAGGAGG
>NZ_JBFULB010000549.1:0-1318 GCF_056400545.1 Stenotrophomonas sp. P5_A8
TGCCGGTGCAGGTCGTCCAGCGACAGGCATCGCTGCCGGTAGAGGTGGTGGCCGTTCCACCTGCGGGCTCAGCCCTGGACGCGCTGGAGCAGTATGCGGACCCGGCCCGGCTGCGGCTGGATTGCCGGTGCAGGTCGTCCAGCGACAGGCATCGCTGCCGGTAGAGGTGGTGGCCGTTCCACCTGCGGGCTCAGCCCTGGACGCGCTGGAGCAGTATGCGGACCCGGCCCGGCTGCGGCTGGATGTTCGCAACGCGCCGCTGCTCGCGGCCTTTGTTGCCCACGATCAGGCCGAGGGGGAGTGGCTGCTGGCACTGCTGCGCCATCACGTCGTCTGCGATCATATGACGCTTGAACTGGCGCTGGCTGAAATTGCCGCACTGCTGAATGGAAACGGTGCCGCGCTGCCCGTACCGGTGCCGTTCCGTGAGATCGTCGCACAGGCACGACGGACGCCGATGGAAGCACACCAGGCGTACTTCCAGGAGCAGTTCCAGAACGTCGATGAGCCAACAGCGCCCTTCGGCGTGTTGGACATGCACGTTGGTGGCAGGTCTACGACAGAGTCGCGTCAATCGCTGGAGCCTGGCGTGGGCCGTCGCGTGCGCGAGAGCGCGCGTCGTGCAGGGGTTTCTCCGGCAGTGCTGTTCCATGTGGCTTGGGCGCAAGTGCTGGGGCGCTGCACAGGCAACGAGGACGTGGTGTTCGGAACCGTATTGTCTGGGCGCCTGCAGGGCGTGGCCGGTGCCGAGCGGATGCTTGGCATGACGATCAATACGCTGCCATTGCGGGTTTCGCTGGGAACGCGCAGCGTTGCCCAGTTGCTGGAGGAGACCTCCCAGCGCATGCAGGCACTCCTGGCCCATGAACACGCTCCTCTGGTACTGGCACAGCGCTGCAGCGGGATGCCCGCGTCGACGCCACTGTTCTCGACACTGCTCAATTACCGGCACGGTGAAGCCAGACCAGATTCAGCCCAAGCTGTATTGCCGGGATTCCCGGCCGACATCCGCAGCATTTCCTCCGATGGCGACCATACCAATTTCCCGCTCAGCATCCGGATCGACGACTCAGGTGATGCCTTCGCACTTGTTACCGAATGCATGCCCGGAATCGATGGAAAGCGGATCAATGGGTATCTGTGCATGGCGATGCTTAGCCTGGTCAGCGCCTTGGAATGCTCGCCGACCGCGCCCCAGTACCAGCTTGAGATACTCGATCCGCAGGAAATGGAGATGCTGTCCACACGCTTCAATGCGACGGCTAGGGCGTACCCGGGCGATGGTTTCATCCACACGCTGTTTGAAGCACAGGTACGG
>NZ_JBFULB010000550.1:0-1305 GCF_056400545.1 Stenotrophomonas sp. P5_A8
CAGGTGCCCAAGGCCGCCGATTTCGACCGCCAGTACGTCGGCATCGAAATGGACGGGCGCAAGCTCATCTATCTCAACGCGTTCCACCTGCCCGACGCTGCCGACATCGATCCGGCCCGCGAGGCCATCCGGGTCTGCGACGGCGGCGCGCAGTTCTGGGGTGCGGTGTTCGACCCGTCCAGCGGCAGCTTCTCCGAGGTGCAGTTCAACGGCCCGCCCGCGGGCCGTTGAGCATGCGTTGATCGTGTCGTGAACCTTCCCGCGAACGCCGGATGAGCATCCGGCTGCCCACCTGGGTGTGGATCGGCGCGATCGCGTTGTCGTGCGTGGCCGGCATGGTCAACGTGGTCGGCTTCCTGGGCTTCGAACACCAGGCCGTCAGCCACATGACCGGCACCACCAGCCAGCTTGGCATGGCCCTGGCGCAGGGTGACTGGCGCGTGGTCGGGCACCTGTGGGCCCTGCTGATCGCGTTCTGCCTGGGCGCCATGCTCAGCGGCATGATCGTGCAGGACAGCGCGCTGCAGCTGGGCCGTCGCTACGGCGTGGTGCTCACGCTGGAATCGCTGTTGCTGCTGGCGTCCATCCCGCTGTTCAAGCAGCAGCAGATCTGGGGCGCGCTGGCCGCCGCGATGGCCTGCGGCCTGCAGAACGCCATGGCCACCACCTTCAGCGGCGCGGTGGTGCGCACCACCCACCTCAGCGGCATGTTCACCGACCTGGGCATCGGCCTGGGCCACCTGCTGCGTGGCCTGCCGCTGCCGATCCGGCGCCTGACCCTGAGCGGATTGATCGTCAGCGGTTTCCTTGCTGGCGGTGTGATCGGTGCGTGGCTGTTCCTGCGCGTCGGCTACGACGCCCTGCTCGCCCCGGCACTGCTGACCGGCTGCACCGGCCTGGGCTACGTGCTGTACCGGCCATGGGCGTGGCTGCGCCGCCCGTGAAGCGCGCCGGTGGCAAACACTGCACAATCGCCGCATGAGCCCCGCTTCCAGCCCCGTCTCCGCCCTGACCATCGCCGGCTCCGATTCCGGCGGCGGCGCAGGCATCCAGGCCGATCTCAAGGCCTTCGCCGCGCACCGCGTGCATGGCCTGTCGGCGATCGCCGCCCTGACCGCACAGAACACCCGCGGCGTCACCGCCGTGCATGTGCCGCCCCTGGACTTCCTGCAGGCGCAGATCGATGCCTGCTTCGCCGATTTCGATATCCATGCGGTGAAGCTGGGCATGCTGGCCAATGCCGAGGTGATCGGCCTGGTCGCCGACGCGCTGGAAAAGCACCGCCCACCGCACGTGGTGCTGGAT
>NZ_JBFULB010000551.1:0-1304 GCF_056400545.1 Stenotrophomonas sp. P5_A8
GTACAGAGACATCATACTCGGAACAGCAGCGATCCCACCAAATCTACGCGTCATTCTCAAGTGCGTTGCTCCGACCGTACTGCGCAATGGGTTACCGCTACCTGCCAACGCCGAAGATCTAGATGCGACTCATCGACCCGATTGGTTCAGAATTGGCGCATTCAGAGTTCCGGGATTTGACACCGCTCACTGGGCGCTTAGGCATGTGTCCATCAACTCGTATTTTTTCCAGATCTTTGTTCCGTCTCAAGCCAGCCCGCCAACGGCTTCGGACATGAGCAGCTTGCTCGATGCACTAGAAAGAGACTCGGATCCGTACGTGAACTTGGATAGCAAAGGAGAGGTGCAGTTGCCCGACGCATTCATGTCATCCTTTACCCATCTCAAATCACACATGGAACAGTTTCCAGTAGCATATCAGATGCCTCGAAGCGACCTAGTTGAGAGACTTGTCACCGAAAACCCTGAGTCGCTTTACCTGCGAATCTCCAGGTCTGATATCGAGTCCGGACTACTGGACACAACACTCAATTTGCTAACAGAGCTCATCTCAAGCCGCGAGGTAATTCTAGTAGCTAAAGATAAGTTGGAAATATCAATTGATGGCTATTGCGAGGACCCTCGCGAACTCGTCGAAATTCCGGAAGTAGTCAGATTCATCAGGGACTTGGACATGCAGTGGCCTCACTGGCTATTGTTTTGCGATTCGCAAAAGCCTTGGTTCCGCCTCGTATTCTTCTGCATTTGCGGAAAGCCGCTCCCTGGCGGTCATGTTGAACTTGACATGCCTACCATCAAGCCGACATTTGATCGATGGTTCTTTTCGCTGAATGATCTGAGCAATGAATTTGCCATCTCAATCGAGGACAACAAGCGCGCCTCGAAAAAGATCGAAATGCTAATACCCCGTTAGAGATCCGCTGCCTCATCACTTAAAGATCCTTTGCAACGCCCCCCCTGCAACCTTGATCAGTGCTTACGAAAGGGAAAGCCGGAGACGAAGCGCTTCAGGACTACTTGACCCGCAAAACGTAGCACCTCTGTACCAAAGGCCTTCTGTTCTCGGCGCAGGCCTAGGGGCGGCTTGCGAGGACTTCCAAGTCTCGACCGTCGACCGGAAAGCTAGTCAACAACAGCAGCTGCCGCGATTCGCGAGAACTGGTCGGTAAGTCGCAAAGAAGCCGGTTCATCAGACAAGTCTCAGACTTGCCGTACGGACAAGAACCCTCCGCAGCTAGCAGCAGAGCGCGCGATGAGCAATCAGTCCGACACAAATCCCTCACCAATCAATGGGTTCCAACACC
>NZ_JBFULB010000552.1:0-1296 GCF_056400545.1 Stenotrophomonas sp. P5_A8
GCTAAGAAGCCGAGAGCGGCCAGCAAAAAGGAAACGCCGACACCCATTGCGGATCAGCGTTACACGGAAGGTGCTGCGATACATGCGTTGCAGGTGTAGGTTTGGTCGCTGCCGCAAAAGGTTCACGACGGAAACGAATCCAACTTCTCGTCGGGTAGGGTTCCTAAGAATTCACGGAGGCCTTGTCCTCGCTCTCTCCGGTTCCGCGGTCACTGAAAACCTGAAGTAGCGCTTCGGCATTGAGGGGGCGGGAGAGGAGATATCCTTGGATCTGATCGCATCCATGCTCCTGCAGAAAGCGGAGTTGAGCCGGTGTCTCTACACCTTCTGCCACAGTGTGGTAGCCGAGCTCGCGAGCTAGGTTAATGATCGCCAGGACCTTGGGCTTGGCCTTGGGATCGGTCTCCAGATTGTCGATCAGGGACTTATCCATCTTAATGGTGTCGATCGGCAGGTCAGACAAGTAGCCGAAATTGCTGTAGCCGCTCCCGAAGTCGTCAATCGCAATTTTGATGCCGGCATCGGCCATTGCTCTGATCTGACGCCCGGCGACCGAGTCGGCGCGTAGCCACTCGCCCTCCGTAATTTCAATTTCAATGCAGTCAAAGGGCAGGCGGCGCGCCTCAAGCATTGAACGAAGTCTTGTCCAAGCGTCTTCAGAGGAAAGGTCAGCGCCGGACAGATTGATGGAGAGGGCTAAATAGTGACGTGCGGCGCGCCACGCGACCAGTTGATCCAGCGCAGCATCGAGCACCCACGGGGTGACAGCCTCCATCAAAGCGGTCCGCTCAAATATCGGGATGAACTCTCCTGGGCTCACAGGCCCCAAGCGGGGGTGCGTCCAGCGAAGCAAGGCCTCCGCCGACACCGGCTGAAGGTCACAGGCGCGGTAGCGCGGTTGATATTGCAAATAAAACTCGTCCTTCCGGAGCCCGCGCTCTGCGTCAGCGGCCAAACGGTATCCCCGACGCATGCGATCGTCGCGCTCCTCGGAATACCAGGCGAAGGGCTGCCGCGCTTCGAAGGATTCATGCAGCCCGATCAATACCTTACGAATCACATCGTCACCGGTGTCCGCGCCCAGAGTCACAGCGCAGATTCCCGCGTAGAAGCGCGGAGACATCGGAACTGCCGCTGCCATCAATGGCCGGGACATGCGCTGGCGAAGCTCGTTCACCAGCGCTTCCAATTCCTTTGGACTGGGTAGGTCGACCAAGAACGCAAAGCGTGTCACACCGACGTGGTAAACGTCCGCCAAACCTTCCAGCGCTAACTTCAGCCGGACGCCTGCTCGAC
>NZ_JBFULB010000553.1:0-1279 GCF_056400545.1 Stenotrophomonas sp. P5_A8
CACATTGACCGTCTCACCGCGGAACAGCCGCTGGAAGCCGCCGGCGACATCGCGCTCGGCGGCCAGCTGCAGCAGTGCGTCCAGCGCCGCGCGGTCGTACTTCTGCCGTGCGAAATTGACGTACAACGGACCGACCCGCAATCCCAACGTTCGTGCCCGCTCCGGTTCGGCGGCAAGCAGCGAAGGGATGCTCGCGCCACGCAGGCGCTGGGCATGGGAGTGAAGCGGGTCGAATCCGTTGTGCTGTGTCATGCGGCCTGTGTCGGGATGCTGTCGTTGGTGTGGGAGATCTGGTTCTTGCCGTCCACATATACCAACTTCGGGCGGAAGCTGTCAGCTTCTTCTTCGCTCATGCTGGCGAACGCGGCGATGATGATGATGTCGCCCACCTGCACGTGGCGCGCGGCGCCGCCGTTGAGCGACACCACGCCGCTGCCGGCTTCGGCGCGGATGGCATACGTGGAGAAACGCGCACCGTTGGTGACGTCCCAGATATGCACCTGTTCGAACTCACGGATGCCGGTGGCCCGCAGCAGGTTGTCATCGATGGCGATGGAACCTTCGTAGTTCAACTCGGAGTGGGTGACGGTGGCGCGGTGGATCTTGGTCTTGAGCAGGGAGAGGTGCATGGCGCGCGACAACGGTAAAGGAAAGGGAAATTCTAGCACCCGGGGGGCAGGCGTCAGCGCGCCAGGCTTGAGGCTTGCGGTGCAAGGGGCTCGGACCCACCGGGTGTGACCCAAGGCATCATGGGTTGAGGCCCAATCTCAACCAGCGATGAGATGTGCCTGTAAAGCGTCGCGACCATCTATCAGCACTCTTACTCCATACGTCGGAGCACCCCAACTACCTAACTGGGAATTACCCACAGATAAGCACAGGCGTCCTCGATGAAACTTGGAAATTCAGAAAGCCCGAATTTCATTCCAACATCGGAGTCAAAAAACTCTAGCGAGGGAAGAGAACTCCATCCCATCCCACCATTTTTCCGCTCCCGATCCATCCTACATAGTTGCTGCGAATTAAACTATATCTCTGCAGCAATGTGATTGAATTCAACCGGACCAACAAAACGAGCTGAGAATATCACTCAACTCTTGTCACTCTTTTAGATCCAAGACGGTGATAAAGGCGCAATCCGCTTCAAACCAAACGCCGTGGTCACTTGCAGCCCTGTGGTCCGCACCTCCGCCACGTATCGGCTGCACCCGCTGTTCCGGAATTTCCAGCCAAATCCGCAGCAATGCGAAGTCCATCGCCCCCTCCCAAAGGTAGCGCT
>NZ_JBFULB010000554.1:0-1275 GCF_056400545.1 Stenotrophomonas sp. P5_A8
GTAGTAGCCCAGCTCGCCGAACAACTGCATGCTGTCGGTGAGATCGAAGCGGCCACTGGCGAACACATTTCCCTTGCGGATGGACGGTGACGAGGTGATGCCCGGCTCGGCGGCCGAATCGTAGTGATAGCGGGTCGGCACCGTGCCGGAAATCAGCGTGCCGGTGGCCGGATCGACATGCCAGCTGCCGGTGCGCCGGCCATTGGCGTACGTATCGAAATGACCCCACGGCGTTCGCGTGCTGAAGCCGGCCGTGCCGTCGGGATCGGGCACGCTGGTGCCATCGCCCAGCGGCCGGCGACCATCGGTCGCGGTGAACCAGGCATCGGAATTGCGCTGCGCCGTGCGCCTGGAAACGCCATACAGCACCGAGATGTTGCCGCGGCCTTCGGCAAAGTCACTGCCGAAGTAGCCGTCCAGGGAGACATCTTCGCGGTGGCCGTCCGAGACCTTGCCGTAGTTCATCTTGATGCCACCCCCATTCTGCAGGTTGCTCGGCGTCACCAGATCGACCACGCCGGCCACGGCGTCGGACCCGTAGATCGAGGCCGCCCCGTCCAGCAGCAGGTTGACGCGCTCCAGGCCGAAGGTCGGAATCGCATTGGCGTTGTAGGTGGTGTCATCGCCGCTGTTACTGATCGGGTGCTGCACGGTGCGGCGGCCGTTGATCAGCAGCAGCGTGTACTTGGCGCCGAGGTTGCGCAGGTTGATCGAGCCCACGTCGCCGCGGGCGACATTGGAGTTCCGCCCTGCGTTGGTGGTGCCCTTTTCCGTGACAGCGACATCACCGAACTGCGGCAGGCTGCGGAACAACTCGTTGCCGTTGGTGGCCCCGGTGGCATCGATCTGTTCCCGGTCCACGGCCACCACCGGYAGCGCCGCCTGCGCGCCACCGCCGGCGATCTGCGAGCCGAGCACCGAGACCTTGTCCAACAGCCGGGTATCGGTACGCTGCCGTTCCGGATCAAGCGCCGCTTCTTCCGCCGCCTGCGCCCCGGGCGCCAGCAGCGTGCACAGGGCAAGCGCCAGACGGCCGCGACGCGGCAGCAGCCCCTGCACGTCGTACCACGGCTGCTTCACGCCCGGCTGCGAACGAAGAACGCGCGTCATTGAGTATTCCCATGTCGTTTTCTGAGGGCACGGCGGACCCGGGCGTTCCCGCCCACGGTGTCCCCGGGAGAATCGCGGCCCCAAGGCCGCGGCGCGCAGGCGCGCTTAGTCGTTCACTTCTGCATACGCGCCGCGGACGATGCGGCCTTCCAGCTTCTGCTCGTC
>NZ_JBFULB010000555.1:0-1270 GCF_056400545.1 Stenotrophomonas sp. P5_A8
TCCCAGCGTCGTCATGCCGGTGGCCGCGCCTGCACCAGCGGTCGCGCCGGTTGCGCCCGCGGAAGCGGCGCCGCCGGTCGTCCCGGCACCGGCCGCACCGGTCGTGGAAGCACCTGCGGCACCGACGGCGCCGGTCGTAGCGGCACCTGCGGCACCGGTCGCACCCATCGTCCAGACCGCCCCGGTCGCCATCGCCGAACCGATCGCCGCCCCGCTGCCGCCGCCGGTGCTGGTCGCCAGCGAAATCGTGCAGGAAGCCGCGCAGCCGCTGGCCACCGTGCCCGATGACAACAGCGCCCCCGCCGCCGCGCCGGGCAAGCCCGGTTGGCGCGACCGGCTGCGCAACAGCGTCATCGCGCGCAGCTTCGGCGGTCTGTTTTCGCGCAACCCCAAGCTCGACGACGACCTGCTGGATGAACTGGAAACCGCGCTGATCACCGCCGACGTTGGTGTCGGTGCGACCACCGCATTGGTCGAAGGCCTGCGCAAGCGCATGAAGGCGCGCGAATTCGCCGATGCCAACGCGCTGCTGGCCGCGCTGCGTGGCGAACTCATCGCGATCCTGCAGCCGGTGTCCAAGCCCCTGGTCATCGACCGCAACGCCAAGCCCTTCGTGGTGCTCACCGTCGGCGTCAACGGCGTCGGCAAGACCACCACCATCGGCAAGCTGGCCAAGCGCTTCAAGGACGACGGCCACAGCCTGATGCTGGCCGCCGGCGACACCTTCCGCGCCGCCGCCGTGGCCCAGTTGCAGGCCTGGGGTGAGCGCAACGGCGTGGCCGTGATCGCGCAGGGCCAGAACGCCGACGCCGCGTCGGTGGCGTTCGACGCCCTGCAGGCCGGCAAGGCGCGCGGCACCGAGGTGCTGATCGCCGACACCGCCGGCCGCCTGCACACCCAGGGCGGGCTGATGAACGAACTGGGCAAGATCCGCCGCGTGCTCGGCAAGATCGACCCGGCCGCCCCGCACGAAGTGCTCATGGTCATCGACGGCACCACCGGCCAGAACGCGCTTTCGCAGCTGCGTCAGTTCCATGCCGCGGTCAACGTGACCGGGCTGGTGGTGACCAAGCTGGACGGCACCGCCAAGGGCGGCGTGGTGTTCGCGCTGGCGCGCGAGTTCAACATTCCCATCCGCTTCGCCGGCATCGGCGAGCGTCCGGAAGACCTGCGCGTGTTCGACCCAGAAGCCTTCGTCGACGCGCTGCTGCCCGACGCACTGGGCGGCTGACCGGACGGCGCGCGGGACATACGCGCGCCTCCGGTAGAG
>NZ_JBFULB010000556.1:0-1258 GCF_056400545.1 Stenotrophomonas sp. P5_A8
GCACTACCGGGTCATGGGGTGTCGATTGTTGGGCGGCACCATCGGATCATTGGACGCACTTCGCCCGGCGATCAATGCGCCTTCAGGCAACTACTCATGAAGGTCTTGCGCGCATCGCCGGCCAGCTTTTGGGTGGCGGCGTCGGCGTTGCAGTGCTTCATGCGCTCCTGCGGCGTGGTCGCCGCCGGTGCCGGGCCGCTCAGGCAGGCCTTTTGCGCGGACTTGTAGTCCTCGCCGGTCTTGCCCTTGTTCTTGGCTGAGCAGTCGGCCATGCGCTGTTGCTGTGGCGTGGCGGCGCTGGCCAGTACGGGGCTGGCGATCAACAGCAGGCAGGCCAGCAGGGACACGGTTTTCATGACAACGCTCCACGCACGGGTTGATGGTGCGCGCAGCTTCTGCCCCGGCATGAGCAGAGGGCGTGAAATTACCGGCGGGGTTGGATTGGCGCGTCAGCGCGCCCCCAGGTCGCCGGCGGCCGCATGCGGCCACCGGGACAGTCGCGGTGATCAGCCGACGACGCGGGTACCGAAGATGCGGTCGCCGGCATCGCCCAGGCCCGGCAGGATGTAACCCTTTTCGTTGAGGCGGGCATCGATGGCGGCCGTGTAGATCTCCACATCCGGATGCACGGCCTGGACGGCGGCGATGCCTTCGGGGGYGGCAACCAGGAAGATGCCCTTGATGCGGCGCGCGCCGGYGCGCTTGAGCATGTCGATGGTGGCGATCAGAGTGCCGCCCGTGGCCAGCATCGGGTCCAGGATCAGCGCGTCGCGCTCTTCCAGGCGGCCGGTCAGGCGCTCGAAGTAGGGCACCGGCTGCAGGGTTTCTTCATCACGCTGCAGGCCCACCACGCTGACCCGGGCGGCCGGAATCAGCGACAACACGCCGCTGAGCATGCCCAGCCCGGCACGCAGGATCGGCACCACGGTGATTTTGGCGCCGGCGATGCGCTGCACCGTCACCGGACCGGCCCAGCCGGCGAGGGTGTGCGGTTCGGTATCCAGGTCGGCGGTGGCCTCGTAGGCCAGCAGGCCGCCGAGTTCATTGGCCAGCTCGCGGAAGTCCTTGGTGCTCAGGGACGCATCGCGCATCAGGCCGATCTTGTGCTGCACCAGCGGATGGCGCACTTCGACGATTTTCATGGGAGGAGCAACGAAGAGGGGAGACGGGTAGTTTGCCGCAAGGCCCTCCGAAGCCAAAGCCCGAAGCCGAAGCCAAAGCCAAAGCCAAAGCCAAAGCCAAAGCCAAAGCCAAAGCC
>NZ_JBFULB010000557.1:0-1258 GCF_056400545.1 Stenotrophomonas sp. P5_A8
GGTAGTGGTCATATAGATAATCACGCCCCAGCACGCGGTCGAAGCCCAGCGTTTCGACCATCTTGTTCAGATACTCCTGCTGGGACAGGAAGAACATGCTGCGGTACCCCTGCGCGCGCAGGACCTCGGGAATGCTGATCCGCGAGATCGCGGTGATATCGTCGGAGACATCGCGCTGCCCGATTCCGGTGCCTTCCTGGTTGTAGCCATCCACCTCCTGGTGGCCCGAGGTCAACTGCCCGCGCAACCCGCGGAAGGTGGCGGCGGTGTGGTTGTAGTAGTTGCTGAACACAAGCGAGCCACCAGCAAGGCGGTCCAGATTGGGCGTTACGCCCGGGTGCCGGCTGCCGTAGGTATCCATCCACCGGGCCGACATGCCCTCGGTGAAGATCACAATGACGTTCGGCCGCTCGGGTAGCGCGTGGGTAAACGCCTCCGGGAAACCCTGCTGATAGACGGTGCGCCGCGAGAACTCGGCGCGCGCCTCGATCAGTTCGGCTGCGCTGATCTGGACCTGGCCACTCATGCCGGCCGACGTGGCGGCCGAGCGAAGGAAAGAAGAGATCGGTGCTTCCCCGCGCGCGACCACGATGCCACGGGCCAGTGGCTGAATGGCCAACAGCGCGGCATAGCCTGTACCCAGCACCAGAATGACAACCGCGGTGATGCGACGCGATAGTGGCTTGTATGTGGTGCGGACCACGCAGGCATGTCCGATGAACGCTGTCAGGAATACCGCCAACAGCGCATAGATGCCATCGAATGCGATCAACCCGACCACTTCCTGGTTGGCGAATGCGATCGGAGGAATGAGGCCGCCGGAAATCCAGATCGAATAGAGCTGGGCCATGTAGATGCAACCAGCAAGCGCGGGCAGCACCAGCATCAGGATGCGCAACGGCACGAAGCGCAAGCGCAGCGTCAGCCGCGTTGCCAAATCCAGCAGCACAAGCTCGAGCGCGCAGCTTGCGGCAAACACAGCGAGGTCCGTAGCTGCCTGGAAGCGCAGCATTCGGAACAGCAGGACAAGGGTCGAGAGTCCTGCGACGCACGTTCCCCACGCGGGAAGCCGCCGGAGGAGGGTCGAATCTGAGATCTTCATTATCTGAACGGACGATCCAGTCGGATCTTCCCTGCAACGCTCCCTGTAAGGCCCTGCTTTCCCTGCGGCCCAAGTTAAGTCCGCGTGATGGGCAGTATCATACGGGGTGTGCCATGGGACTGAAATACTGATCGATCTTACCGCCACGTTCTGTGT
>NZ_JBFULB010000558.1:0-1249 GCF_056400545.1 Stenotrophomonas sp. P5_A8
GGTCCAAGATGAGTCCCCGCAGAAGTACCCGAAGAGAGGACCTCCAAACAGGGCGCAAGCCGCTCCGCTTGGTAGATATCTAGATAGGTGTGCACATAGCGACCAATAGGGGGTGTGGATAAGTGGCTGACTGCTCCGCATAGCGACCAACTTGGTCTGTATGCGGAGCAAGGATTTCGGCCACTGCTCCGCATAGCGACTAGGTTGCTCCGCATAGCGACTACTGATCGCGCCGTTGCTGCCATAGGTCCGGCGCCACATGGGTGGCTGGCTCTTGATGCTTGCGGGACTCATCGATTGGGTAGTAGCTGAGCGCGTAGAGGCCGCAGCTGTTCCTGCCACCTTTTCGGGTTTCGATGATCCAGCCCGCCTCCAGCAGCTCGCGTTTGGCATCCATGACAGTTCCCTGGCTTCGCCAGCCACGAGTCCGCAGGAGCGACCACGGGATGCTGATGTCCCCGTTGCGCCCGGGTCGGTACTGCCGTGCAAGCTCAAGCAGGAGCTTTGCAGCATGCCCTGACAGGCACCCGAACTCGTGGGAATCGGCAATGCGGTGTGAGATGGAGAGAAAGGGCGGACCCTTGCCCCGGCCCTTGATCTGGAGCCGCTTCTTCTCTGAGATTCGTTGCACATGGTCACCTCCCATCGCCCTTACCTCGGCCAATAGGACGTGCCAGACGGCAGTTGTCCGCTCGTTTCATATACCCCCMAAGGGCAATAGGTAGAGAGCCGGTCAGGACTTCTTGGGCGGCGTCTTTTGGGGACGACCAGCGCCCGGAAGATGCGCCCACGTCCGGCCAGCTCGAATGTCGTTAACCGTGTGCCTGCAGATCCCCAGTCGCTTGGCCCACACTCCGGCGGGGACGGTCCCCGCGCTATCGCGTATGGCCACTGCTTGGTCGGGGGTCAACTTGCAATAGGTGGACATGCAGCCATAGCGCGCCAGGTTGCGTTGCGCCTGCCTTGCCCGGTTCTGCTGAGGGGTGACTAGGTCCAAGTTGGACAGGGCGTTGTTGCCCGCGTTGGCGTCGAGGTGATCGATTTGCATCCCCTCAGGGATCGGCCCGTGGGCAGCTTCCCAGACCACCCGATGCGCATACCAAGTGCGACGGGGGGCAGAGGGTGTTGCCCGCTGTATCACCCGGACGTACGTGTCGGCGGTCTGGATGCCCTTCTCGGAGCCCTCCGCGTTGAAGATCCGGCCAGAGGTCAGGCACGCCAGCAGACCGGACGGCGCATGAGGTAAGAG
>NZ_JBFULB010000559.1:0-1247 GCF_056400545.1 Stenotrophomonas sp. P5_A8
CAGCAGCGCTTTGGACATGTCGTTACCAAACCAAGCTCGAAGATCCTTGTCCAACTGACTGTCCCTGTACTTCATTCTGCCCCCCGTGAGCTGGGATTTTGGTCTGATTAATAGCGCTACGCGTGTTGAGGAAAATTATTCAATCGCTGTGGACCCCAGTTTTCCAATTGGCCGCTCTTATTACTTAGCACTTTCCGGATTCTACAAAAAAAAGAGGCGGCCCGTTAGGCCGCCTCAGTTACTTCAATCTCGGGAGAGCATCAAACCCCGACAGGATTAGCCTTCTCAGGATCAATCTTGTACTGCTTGATCGCCCGCGCCACATCCTTACCCGTCATCTTCCCTTCCTTGGCCAGCGCCGCAATCGCGGCATGCGCGATGTAGTACCGGTCAACCTCGAAGAAGCGACGCAGGTTCGCACGCGTATCCGAGCGGCCGAAGCCATCGGTGCCCAGCACGGTGAAGCCCATCGGCACGAACGCACGGATCTGGTCCGCATACGCACGCACATAGTCGGTGGCGGCAATCGCCGGGCCCTGGCGGCCTTCCAGCAGCTCGGTCACGTAGGCCTTGCGCTGCTCGCCTTCCGGGTGGAAGCGGTTGTAACGCTCTGCATCGAAACCATCGCGACGCAGTTCGTTGAAGCTCGGGCAGCTCCAGATGTCGGCGGTGACGCCGAAATCCTTCTCCAGCAGCTCGGCCGCGGCAATGGCTTCGCGCAGGATGGTGCCCGAACCCAGCAGCTGCACGCGCAGCTCGTTCTTCTTCGGCTTGCCGGCGTCGGTGAGCAGGTACATGCCCTTGACGATGCCTTCGGCCGCACCTTCCGGCATTTCCGGGTGGGTATAGTTTTCGTTCATCAGGGTGATGTAGTAGTACTCATCAATCTGATCTTCCATCATGGCCTTGGTGCCGTGCTGCAGGATGACCGTCACTTCGAAGCCGAAGGTGGGGTCATAGCTACGCACGTTGGGAATGCCACCGGCGGCCAGGTGGCTGTGGCCATCTTCGTGCTGCAGGCCTTCACCGTTCAGCGTGGTGCGGCCGGCGGTGCCGCCGAGCAGGAAGCCACGGGTACGCATGTCCGCTGCCTGCCAGGCGATATCGCCCACGCGCTGGAAGCCGAACATGGAGTAGTAGATGTAGAACGGCAGCATCGGCACGTTGCTGACCGAGTAGCTGGTACCGGCGGCCATCCACGAGGCGATGGCGCCCGGCTCGCTGATGCCCTGCTGCAGCACCTGGCC
>NZ_JBFULB010000560.1:0-1242 GCF_056400545.1 Stenotrophomonas sp. P5_A8
GCCCGGCAGCGGGCGGACTGGAATGGGTGATATGGCAAAAGTGCAGTTGCAGGGCGTGCGCAAGGTCTACGACAACGGCCAGGTGGCCGTTCAGGGCGCGACCTTCGAAGTGGCCGATGGGGAATTGATGGTGCTGGTCGGGCCGTCCGGCTGTGGCAAGTCGACCTTGCTGCGCATGGTCGCCGGGCTGGAGGAGATCAGCGGCGGCACGCTGACGATCGGCGACCGCGTGGTCAACGACGTGGCGCCCAAGGACCGCGACATCGCCATGGTGTTCCAGAGCTATGCGCTGTACCCGCACATGACCGTGGCCGAAAACCTGGCCTTCGGCCTGAAGCTGCGCGGCCACGACAAGGCCACGATCAGCAAGCGCGTCAACGAGGCGGCCGAAACGCTGGGCCTGACCGACATGCTCGACAAGCTGCCCAAGGCGATGTCCGGCGGCCAGCGCCAGCGCGTGGCGCTGGGTCGCGCGCTGGTGCGCGAGCCGGCGGTGTTCCTGCTGGATGAGCCGCTGTCCAACCTCGACGCCAAGCTGCGCCACAGCGTGCGCACGGAAATCGCGCAGCTGCATCGCAAGCTGGGCACCACCATGATCTATGTGACCCACGACCAGGTCGAGGCGATGACGCTCGGCCAGCGCATCGTGGTGCTCAAGGACGGCGTCATCCAGCAGATCGATACGCCGATGGCGCTGTACGACCGTCCGGCCAACCTGTTCGTGGCCGGCTTCCTCGGCAGCCCGGCGATGAACGTGCTGCGCGGGACGCTGCAGCGCACCGACAGCGGCATCGTGGTGCAGGAAGCGCAGCTGACCGCGCCGCTGGGGCAGGCAACGGTGGATCCGGCCTGGATCGGCAGGACGCTTGCGGTGGGCGTGCGACCGGAGCACCTGCAGCCGGCCGCGGCCGAGGATGCGACGGGCTTCGAGGCGACCATCGACGGCATCGAGCCGGTCGGCAACGAGATCTTCGTCAACATGACCAGTGGCGGCCAGGCGCTGGTGATGCGCGTGGCGCCGCAGGCGTTGCCGCAGGTCGGCGAGAGCATCCGCGTGGCGATCCACCCGAAGGGGCTGCATTTCTTCGATGCGGACACCGGCGAACGCTTGAACGCCGACTGAGGGTGCGGGCGGGTTGGCGGGGGTGCCGGCCAGCGGCCGGCAGGGCACGCGTGGCTGCTGGGTTCATGAGGTTGCCGGCCAGCGGCCGGCAGGGCACGCGTGGCTGCCGGGTCATGAGG
>NZ_JBFULB010000561.1:0-1240 GCF_056400545.1 Stenotrophomonas sp. P5_A8
CGTGCACACCACGGGCCAACCACTGCTCGTGCCAGTTGGCGACCTCGTCGCTGGCGGTCGCATCGACCACCACATCGCCACGCTGCAGCCCGTCGGCCTCGGCCCAGGGCTGCAGCGGCGGCACGCTGCGCGCGGCCAGGTTGGCCTGCTGCAGTTCGTGCTCCGGGCCCCGTTCGCAGGCACGCGCAGTGCGCGAATTGGCCAGCCAGGAAAATGCCGGCAATGCCATGCCGCGCGCCTGCAGCGACTGGTAACGCTGCACGAACGCCGTGCCGACGGTACCGGTGCCCAACAACGCCAGCCGGCGCGCCGGTGCGGGCGCTAGGTTCAGCACCGCACTCATGCATCCACCTGTTTGCGCACGGCAGCCTTGGCCTGCAGGTCGATCACGGCCTGCGCGCGCTCCAGCCCGGCCTGCAGATCGGCGAGCAGGTCTTCGGCGGATTCGATGCCCACCGACAGGCGCAACAGGCCTTCGCTGATGCCGGCATGGGCGCGCGCCTCGGGGGTCATCGCGGCATGGGTCATGGTCGCCGGATGCGCTACCAGGCTTTCCACGCCACCGAGCGATTCGGCCAGGGTGAAGCAGCGCAACCCATCAACGAATGCGCGCACCGCCGCGTGCGGATCATCGCCCTCGCACGAGGCCAGTTCGAAGGACAGCATCGCGCCGAAGCCGTCCTGCTGGCGCGCGGCGATGGCGTGGCCGGGATGATCGGCCAGCCCCGGGTAGTAGACGTTGGCCACCGCATCGCTGGCGACCAGCAGGTCGACCACCTCGGCGGTGTTCTCCTGGTGCGCACGCAGGCGCGCGCCGAGCGTGCGCAGGCCACGCAGGGTCAGGAACGCATCGAACGGCGACCCGGTCAGGCCCAGCGCGTTGGCCCACCACACCAGCTGCTCATGCACCGCCGCATCGCGTGCGATCACCGCACCGCCCACCACGTCGCTGTGGCCGTTGATGTACTTGGTGGTGGAGTGCAGCACCACGTCCGCCCCGAAGGCGATCGGCTGCTGCAGCGCCGGTGACAGGAACGTGTTGTCCACCACCACCTTGGCCCCGGCCTTGTGCGCGGCATCGATGACGAAACGCAGGTCGGTGATGCGCAGCAGCGGGTTGGACGGGGTTTCGATCAGCACCAGCGTCGGCGACTGCGCCAGCGCATCGGCAAGCGAACGCGGGTCGGTCAGGTCGGCGGTGATCAGGCCGAAGTGGCCCTTCTTGGCCAATGCGTTGAAC
>NZ_JBFULB010000562.1:0-1236 GCF_056400545.1 Stenotrophomonas sp. P5_A8
GCCATAGGCCCAGCCAGTGGCCGGACCGAAGGCGGCGTGGCTGACCTGGCTGATGACGATCTGCCGGCTCTGCCCGGGGCGGGTCAGACCGATTTGGCTGATACGACCCTGTGCGTCGCGCACGTAGTCAGCCATGCTGCCATCGGGATAGGTCAATGCAGTCAACCGACCCGACTTGCTGTAGGCATAGCGCAGCGTGATCGCCACACCATTGAGCGTCTGCACCTTCCGGGTGATCTGGCCGAAGCGGTCATGACAGTAGAGGGTGCTGCCATTGGCGTGAAGCACCTGCCCCAATCGACTCTTGGCGAACTGCTCATCAGCCGCGCAAACCGCTGGCGCGACGTCGTAGCTGTAGCCCACATCAAGGCTCGGGTCTGGGTAGGCGACACCGGTCAGACGGTTGAGCAGGTCGTAGTGATAGGTCGTGGTCACTCCCCGCGCGTCGGTGGCGGTCTTGCGATTGCCGGCCGAGTCCGAGGTGAAGCTGCTCGCACCACTATCCGGGCTGACTTGGCCGGTGAGGTCACCAAAGCCGTTATAGGCGTAGGTGGTATGCAGGCCCTTGGGGTCCGTGACCTGGGTGATTTGATCCAGCGCGTWGTACTGCGAGCGGATCTCCGCAGCTACACCGCCGACGTCCTGCAATGTGCGCGCAAGGCGGTTCAGCGAATCGTACTGCTGGCTGCTCACCCGGCTTAATGCATCTGTGGCCGTTTGCGGGTTGCCATCCGCATCGTAGGTGAAGGCGGTGGCGTGATTGCCCGCGTCCTTCAGCGTGGTGAGCTGTCCCAGCGTGTTGTAGACGCGGGCAAGGGTGCGCCGCAACGTGCCGCCGGAGTCCAGCGTGTCTTCCTTGACGCGGTTGCCGGCGTTATCCAGCGTGTAGTGGATGGTGTTACCCGCGCTGTCTTCGATGTCGGTCAGCCGCTGAGCAGCGTCGTAGACATAAGACACGCTGCTCCCATCGGGCTCGGTAACCTGCTGCACAAGCCCGGTCGGCCAGTAGCTCAGCTGGGTCACCCGGTCTGCTGCGGTAGAGGCGCCACGTACGTTTACCGAGGTCGGCCAGCCGCGAGCATGATAGGCGTAGTCCGTGACCACTCCATTGACGTCCTTTGCCGAAAGCGGACGACCAAATGCATCGTAGGCCAGGGTTTCTACCGTCTGCCCCAGCGCATTGGTAACGCTGTGCAGATCGCCCTTGCGGTAAGCGCAGGTGCCATTGGAGGCGCA
>NZ_JBFULB010000563.1:0-1235 GCF_056400545.1 Stenotrophomonas sp. P5_A8
CCCCAGCCCTCCCCCAGCAGACCGGTCAATAGGCTTCGGCTTCGGCTTCGGCTTCGGCTTCGGCTTCGGCTGTGGCCCTGGCTCCAGTTTCGAAAAAAAGCCCGCCGCAGGCGCCCACCCCCTCCATGCGATAATCCCCAGTCCCCAAAGCAACAACGCAGACCATGACCCGCACCGCTCTCGTCACCACCGCCCTGCCCTACGCCAACGGCCCGCTCCACCTGGGCCACCTGGTCGGCTACATCCAGGCTGACATCTGGGTGCGCGCGCGGCGAATGAGCGGCGGCAAGACCTGGTTCGTCTGCGCCGATGACACCCATGGCACCCCGATCATGCTCGCCGCCGAAAAGGCCGGCGTCAGCCCGGAAGCCTTCATCGCCAACATCCAGGCCAGTCACGAACGCGACTTTGCCGCCTTCGGCGTCGCCTTCGACCACTACGACTCCACCAACTCGGCCGCCAACAAAGCCCTGACCGAAGCCTTCTACCTCAAGCTTGAGGCCGAAGGCCACATCGCGCGCCGCTCCGTGGCCCAGTTCTACGATCCGGCCAAGGGCATGTTCCTGCCCGACCGCTACATCAAGGGCATCTGCCCGGTCTGCAGCAGCCCTGACCAGTACGGCGACAACTGCGAAGTGTGCGGCGCCACTTACGGCCCCACTGAACTCAAGGACCCGCGCTCGGTCATCTCCGGGGCCACCCCGGAAATGCGCGACTCCGAACACTTCTTCTTCGAAGTCGGCCGCTTTGAAGGCTTCCTGCGCGAGTGGCTGGCCGGCGACGTCGCCCTGCCCGGCGTCAAGGCCAAGCTCGGCGAATGGCTCAATGCCGAAGGCGGCCTGCGCGCCTGGGACATTTCCCGTGACGCGCCGTACTTCGGCTTCGAAATCCCCGGCCAGCCCGGCAAGTACTTCTACGTCTGGCTGGATGCGCCGATCGGCTACCTGTCCAGCTTCCAGACCCTGTGCGCCAAGAACGGGGAAGATTTCGACGCCCACCTGCGCGCCGGTTCCAGCACCGAACTGCACCACTTCATCGGCAAGGACATCGTCAATTTCCACGGCCTGTTCTGGCCGGCGGTGCTGCACGGCACCGGCCATCGCGCGCCGACGCGCCTGCACGTCAATGGCTACCTGATGGTCGACGGCGCCAAGATGTCCAAGTCGCGCGGCACCTTCGTCATGGCGCGTACCTACCTGGATGTCGGCCTGGAAGCCGAAGCGCTGCGCTACTAC
>NZ_JBFULB010000564.1:0-1232 GCF_056400545.1 Stenotrophomonas sp. P5_A8
CCGCGACCAAGGTCTCTTGCGGAGGCGATCAGTTGCGCCACACGGTGGTGAATGGCGGAGCCGCTGCCTGCCCCAAAGCCCACGAAGAAAAGCCAATACCCGTCCAAACGCACGGCGACCTCCTCCATGCCCGGCGTCGAATCGACGATACGGCAAAGGCCCTCCACCCACTCGGTTGGCGGTTGTTGGTCGAGCTGGGCAACAACGGCCACTTCGCCAGCGTCCAAGTCCATCACTTCAATGCGCACAACTTCGGGAGCCGGATTGCTGCTGGCCATCGGGGCTGTCTCTGGGGGGTCTTTGGCCGGAGTATCCACAGTGATCGCCAAGGCGTCGTCAACGCCTCATGACAGCGGCGTCAAGGCACAACCAGTGCTGCTCCCCTCGCAGCGCCCCATCTCACGCGGCCTGTTCCTTGAGCCAAGCAACCACAGTGGTAATGGCATGGCGGCGTGCCCGTGCGTCAACCGACAGGTTGGGACGGACAATCCAATAGGCATTGGGGACAGGCACTTCCTTCGAGCCAAAGGGCCTGAAGAGGGTTCCTTCCTTCACTGAAGCCTCAGCCAATCGACTGCGGGCAAGGGCCACCCCATGACCCAGCTCGGCTGAGCGAAGCACAAGATCGGAAGAGGCAAGTCGAGGCCCGCTGGCCAGTGACAAGGTTGAGGGACCATATGTGCGACGCCACTGCTCCCAGCTTGCGGAAGGATCCCGGTCATGAAGCAGGTTCATCTTAATCAGGAAATCGTTCTCCAGATTGCGACTGATTGCTCCAGATCGTCGGGCTCACAACCGGATAAAGCAATTCATCCATAAGGGGCTCGCATTGCAATCCAGGCCAAGGGCCTCTACCCATGCGGATCGCCAAGTCCACGTCCTGGAACGAGTTGTCCACGCGCTGATTGACCAGCACGGACAACTCCACTCTTGGATGCGCTCGCGCAAGGGAAGGCAGCCGGGGAAGCAGCCACCGGGTGGCAAAGGACGGCGCGACGCCCACTGTCACTGAACAGACGGAGTTCGCCTCGCGGGCCGCCTCGACGGCGTTGGCCATCTCCAGCAGCTGGGTTTGCAGACCGCTAGCCAGTTGCGCGCCTTGGGGCGTAGGGGCCCAGGACCCGGAATCGCGCTCAACAAGTGGTATGCCCATCCAAGCCTCGAGCTCGGCGAGGTAACGACTGACGGAGGAATGGGAAACGCCCAGTTCGCGAGCGCCGCCCGCACACCAC
>NZ_JBFULB010000565.1:0-1221 GCF_056400545.1 Stenotrophomonas sp. P5_A8
GGCGTCGATCGACTCGATCTCATCGCGCATGAACAGTTCTTTGCCCATGTAGCGCTCGAACTTGATGCGGCCGAAGCCGGCCGCGTACCAGCCTTCGATGCGGTTGTCCTCGAAGGTCGCGCTGACGTGGCAGGTGTCCTTGAAGGTGCGCGGCTGACCATCGATCTCCACGTCGACGTCTTCGAAGCCGACGAAGGTGTAATCGGAGAAGCCATCGAAGTCGAGCGGTTCGACGGTGTCTTCGACGTGATGGGTGCGCTCGCCCTTCCCGGTGTACTGGAAGCGGTCGCCCGGCTTGGCTGTCTGCGGGAACGTCGGCGCGGGCTTGAAGGTGTCGGTCATCACCGGCTTGGACGCATCGCCACCCCAGGCGGAGATGCCATAACGGTCCTGGCCGAGGAAGGCACGCCCGCTGGCATCGAAGTAGCTGGCAGTACCGATACCGCCGCCTGCGCTGTTGACCTTGATCGCGTGCTGGCCGGCGAAGGTCGACTTTTCGATGGTCAGCGTTTCATCGGCGGTGGACCAGGTCAGGCCCGGGGTGAGGGTGAAACACGCGGCGAAGTCGGCGGCGCATGCAGGGGCGGACAGTGCGGCCAACCCCAGGAAAAGGGTGGAACGAAACGCGAGAGGCGACATGTACAGATCCTTGTCAAAACAGCATGACCCACCGTGCGGGGGCGGTGCGGAATTGTACGCGCTGCGTCTGCGTGGACGGCGCCTGAAACGCGCAGTGCCACCGCTGCCATGGGCCAACCTCGTGGCAGAATCCGGCCATACGCACTGCCCTGCTCCCGGCCTTGCTACTGGTGTCGATGCCCGGGCACATGGCGATCGGACGTTCATCGCGCAGCTGCGGCAGGGGCGGCGCGAAGCGGCTCGGCGATCAGGGGCGCATCGGCTGGGCAGCCATCGATCTGGGCACGCACAAACAGAAGGCCCCGCTTTCGCGGGGCCTTCTGCCATTCAAACAACCGGTGCGGCTAGGTCGATCAGAACTTGTAGTTGAACGACGCGGCCAGCACGTCGCCGCGCACCTTGTACTTGCCGGTGAGCGAGTTGCCCTGGTTGTTGGTGGTGCCGGCGATGTTCACGTCCGGATCCTTGGTGAACAGATGGGTGTAACCGAAGTTGTATTCGATGTTCGCCGACGGGGTCCAGCCCACGCCCAGCGACAGCCACTTGCGGCTGGTGTCGGGCACGCGCACGTCGCGGTGGGCG
>NZ_JBFULB010000566.1:0-1211 GCF_056400545.1 Stenotrophomonas sp. P5_A8
GCCTTCCACACTCCCCCGCGTCGCACGGGCCATGGCGTGGGCCCGTCTTCAACACGCTCTTCTTCCTCATCTGGAGAGAGGGGCCTGGACTCTGCCGACCCCTTCTGGCGAAGGGTTACGGTCAAAAGGACATACATCCCCATCTGCAAGAACTCACTTTCCCAATTCTCGAAGGTGGCGCTAACGAAGTGACCGCTGTGGAGGTACTCCCATAGCCCCAACAGGGGCCTATGTGCTTCCTTGAGCTCTTCATTGTGTGTCAAGAACCCGGTCCAGATCTGTCCCAACAAGAAGCAGATCAGTAATAGGAACAGGACTATCGATAAGCCGTTTCTTTTCCACATGGCCAGTAGTGCCTAATGTTGTGCGTCTGCCAGACCGTGGGGAGGTTTGGAGCCGATGGAACAGGGGGCTGAACGAAAAGGCGACACCTCAGCGTCGCCTTTTTTCTAATCAACCTGCAAAGCCTGGCGTTCCTCCAGAGCTGCCAACGTCACCGAAGTTCGGCTGGGTGCTTCCCGACGGATCGGGAGCACTCCCCGACCCGGTTTCGCTGCCCTTGACGCCCTGGCCAGGGCTAGGGCGGTCCCCAATTGAGCGCTGAGCGTCGGAGGAGCCCGAGGTGCTGTCGTCCACCGGGGGTTTGGCGGGCACAAATGGTGAAATGGGGTCACTCGCCGGGAACGTTTCTTCCAGTGCTTCTTCATGGTTGCGTTGCGTGCGCGCCTCTCGGGCTCGTTGCTCCGCGGGCGACTCTTTGGCGTTGTTTTCCCCCGGAAGGGGTGGGTCTTTCTGATCTCTTTCCATGACTGACTCCAAAAGGGGGCAGACAAAAAATCGCCATCGCAGCATTGCGACGGCGTCCAGAACTATGCGACTGCTGCAGCATTGCCGCCGGATTGGGCCAACAGGGTGAGCTTCTCGTCGGTGGCCTTCTCTTCTTCAAGTGTCTCTAGAAGAAGCGGAACAGCGGCCTTGTAACCCAACTGCTTGGCCAAGGCTGCGATGGTTCCGTAGCAGGCAATTTCGTAATGTTCGACCTTCTGCGCCCCACCGATCAACGCAGAGTCACGGACTGGTCCCTCTTCGATGCTGTCGATCGCCTCTTTGCCCTCCTCTACCAATCCCTCCATCGCGGCGCATTTGATGCGCTTGAGCCGGATTCCCAGAAGTTCGACAACCCGGTCGATGCGCTCGATCTGGCCTTGGGT
>NZ_JBFULB010000567.1:0-1207 GCF_056400545.1 Stenotrophomonas sp. P5_A8
GGAGAGTGCCCCATGACGCGCTTGTAGGCACGACTGAACGCTGCCTGCGAGGCGTAGCCCAGGCGCTCTGCCACGACCTCGATGGACAGGCTCTGATGGGTCAGCCATTGACTTGCCAACTGCATTCGCAGCTCAGTCACGTACCGCAGCGGCGCGGTTCCCATGACGGTCTGGAACCGGTCTGCAAAAACAGACCGTGAGATGTTGGATGCTGCAGCGAGCGCTTCGACGGTCCAGTCATGCCCGGGATCTCTGTGCAGCGCAAGCAATGACAGCGATAGACGAGGATCGCGCATGGCCATGACCAGGCCGGACGCGCCGTCGCAACCGCGCTCGACCCAGTCACGCACGATCATGGCGGCCACTGCATCCGCCAGCCGGGCGAGAATTCCTGCAAATCCGATGCGACCGGAACACACCTCGCGCTTCATCGCGTCGACGATCGGCAACAGCCCAGGAAACTGAGCGGCGTTGCCATCGGCCAACATCACCGCCGGCATCAACTTGCTCAATCCTTGCATGCCCCCCAGATCGAACACCATGCATCCGTGGAAGAGCACCGCGCTTGGCACGGCATGGGTGCTCGGGCACGTGTCTATGCCACTCACCGTGTCGCCTAGTGGGGCGGCGTCTATCGTTTCCAGGCACTGGACCGGATGGTCCTCGCCAGACAACAACGCGTGGCCTTCTGCGCGGGGAAGAAGCACGACGTCCCCGGCAGAGAGAAGGTGTTGGCTGCCGTCCGCGCCACGAAGAATCGCGGTGCCCACTGCCAGGTAATGGAAATAGGCATGGCCTGGCTTCGGCGGAAATCCAAGACCAAAGGTCGGCCCGGTCTGAATGCGCCGGTATTGGACGCCATGCAGCCGCATGCCGGTCAGCAGCTCGTTGATCAGATCCGTGGGCTGGGGTGTAGCGTGGCTCATGAGACGGCTCGGGGTTTCGATCAAAAATACAGGTTGGACAATCATAGATCATCCTGACGTGGCTCCCTAAACTCTCGGCTGCACGAATGCACTGGGATCTTTGATGAGCAATAACGTAGTTGATGCTGCAGGCGCGCGTGATTCTGTGGCCACGGATAGCGGGGAGCCGTCTTCATCGGCATGGGTGGCCGTATTTTCGCTGGCCATGGGTGTTTTCGGGCTGCTCACGGCCGAATATCTGCCTGCCAGCCTGTTGACGCCGATGGCGGCGGACCTGGGGG
>NZ_JBFULB010000568.1:0-666 GCF_056400545.1 Stenotrophomonas sp. P5_A8
GGCTGGCCGGGCGCCCGCCCGGCCGATGTGTCGGCAGGCGGTGCGTCGGTGGGGAGGCAGCCGAGCATGGCTCGGCTCTACCCCATCCCTCGCCGGTTCAGGCATCCACGCCGATCGGGCAGCTGACGCCGGTGCCGCCGATGCCGCAGTAAACGGTCCGGCGGCGGTGACCGGTCGCCGGTGCATCCGGGGAGACGGCCTTGCGGGGGCCTTTGTGCGGTGGGTAGAGCCGAGCCATGCTCGGCTGGCCGGGCGCCCGCCCGGCCGATGTGTCGGCAGGCGGTGCGTCGGTGGGGAGGCAGCCGAGCATGGCTCGGCTCTACCCCACCCCTCGCCGGTTCAGGCATCCACGCCGATCGGGCAGCTGACGCCGGTGCCGCCGATGCCGCAGTAAACGGTCCGGCGGCGGTGACCGGCCGCCGGTGCATCCGGGGAGACGGCCTTGCCGGGACCTTTGTGTGGTGGGTAGAGCCGAGCCATGCTCGGCTGGCCGGGCGCCCGCCCGGCCGCTGTGTCGGCAGGCGGTGCGTCGGTGGGGAGGCAGCCGAGCAGGGCTCGGCTCTACCCCATCCCTCGCCGGTTCAGGCATCCACGCCGATCGGGCAGCTGACGCCGGCGCAGCCTGGTGGACGGCCTTGCGGGGGCATTTGTGTGGTGGGTAGAGCC
>NZ_JBFULB010000568.1:679-1883 GCF_056400545.1 Stenotrophomonas sp. P5_A8
CCGCCCGGCCGATGTGTCGGCAGGCGGTGCGTCGGTGGGGAGGCAGCCGAGCATGGCTCGGCTCTACCCCATCCCTCGCCGGTTCAGGCATCCACGCGGATCGGGCAGCTGACGCCGGTGCCGCCGATGCCGCAGTAGCCGTTGGGGTTCTTGGCCAGGTACTGCTGGTGGTAATCCTCGGCGTAGTAGTACTCGGGGGCCGGGAAGTCGATGTCGGTCGTGATGGCACCGTGGCCGGCGTCGGTCAGGCGCTGCTGGTAGGCGTCGCGGCTGGCCAGGGCGGCGTCGAACTGGGCCTGGCGGGTGGCGTGGATGGCCGAGCGGTACTGGGTGCCGGTGTCGTTGCCCTGGCGCATGCCCTGGGTGGGGTCGTGGTTTTCCCAGAAGACCTGCAGGAGCTTGTCCAGGGAGATGACCGCCGGGTCGAACACCACCTCGACGATCTCGGTATGCCCGGTCAGACCCGAGCAGACTTCTTCGTAGGTGGGGTTCGGGGTGGCGCCCCCGGCGTAGCCGACGGAGGTGGAATACACGCCCGGCAGGGTCCAGAACGTGCGCTCGGCGCCCCAGAAGCAGCCCATCGCGAAGCGGATGCGCTGCAGGCCGGCGAAACCGTCCTTGAGCGGGTGGCTGTTGACGTAGTGCTGGTTGTGCAGCGGCAGCGGGTGCTCACGGCCCGGCAGGGCCTCGTCTGGACGCGGCAGGCGCTGTTTGAACGCGCCGATTCCCAACAAGCCCTTGGCAATGCCCAACATGGCGTTCTCCTAGGCCGGCAACAGGCCGGCGCTTTCGTCACCATCGAATATGGGGTCGTCCCCGCCGCTGCCCAAGTCGAGCCGGGCCACGATGTCTTCCGCCTCGGGACGGGCCAGGTCCGGCACGCAGACCCGCAGCACCCCGAACAGCGGCAGTTCGCCCATCCCGCCCAGCAGCGACTCGCCGAACACGAACGCCGGGATGCCGGCGTCTTCCAGCGCGTGTTTCACCAGATGGGCATCGAACAGGTTGTCGGCCTGGTAGATCACGTGCATGGGCGGGCTCCGGAAGGCGTCGGCCCAGCATACCCCCGGGGGCTGAAGGCGTGCCGACCGCTGCCCGGCTCCCCATGATCCGCCAGACAACCGGTAATGCCGGCCGCTGGCCGGCTCCCCACGACCCGCCAGACAACCGGTAGTGCCGGCCGCTGGCCGGCTCTGCACATTGC
>NZ_JBFULB010000569.1:0-1199 GCF_056400545.1 Stenotrophomonas sp. P5_A8
GCACTACCGGGTGCCGGGCCGCCAAAAAAACGGGCCGCCCGCAGGCGACCCGTCCGTTGCAGCAGCGTGTTGGGCGTCCGCCGTCAGAACTTCCAGCGCAGACTGGCCGCCACGAAGCGCGGTTCGCCGTAGTTGTTGTAGTCCAGGTTGGCCCAGTAGGTCTTGTCCAGGGCGTTGCGCACGCTCAGCGTAGCGGTCCAGTTGTCGCTGATGCGGTAGTTGGCGTTGAACTGCACCAGCGCATACGCCGGCTGGTTCACCGTGACCGTGCCGCCGAGCGGGTAGGGGATGTTGTAGCCCTGCACCTTGCTCTGCCACTGCACGCCGCCGCCCACGCTCAGGCGCGCCAGTGCGCCGCGCAGTTGCACCTGGGTGTTGAGCTGCAGCAGGTCTTCGGCCGGGTTGGCGTAGAGCAGGTCGGTGGCCGCGCGGGTGACCTTGACATGGGTGAAGCCGGCATTGACCGTCCAGCCCGGCAGGATCTCGCCGTTGATGTCCATTTCCCAGCCGCGCGCCTTGGTGCCGTTGACGCCGATGTAGGCCGAGCTGCCATCGCTGAGCGAGCCATCGGGCACGCTCATGTCGCGCACGGCGTAGTTGTCCTGCTTGGCCTCGAACACGGCCGCATTGGCGGTCAGGCGGCCCTGGAACCACTGGCTCTTGATGCCGGCTTCAAGGTTGGAGCCCTGCACCGGCGCCAGCAGGTTTTCGTTCCTGTCCTTGTAGTTCTGCGGATTGAAGATCTCGGTGTAGCTGGCATACACCGCAAACTGCGGGGTGATGTCATACACCAGGCCGACGTACGGGGTGACTTCGTCGCTCACCTTGTAGGCGCCGCTGGTGGCGGTGTAGGTGCCGGCCGCGTTGTAGGCGCGGGTCTGGGTCTGCCACCGGCTCAGGCGCGCACCGGCGATCAGCGCCAGCGGATCGGCCAGGCGCAGGCGCGTGGCCAGGTAGACGCCACTCTGCGTGGTCTTGGCCACCCGGCGCGCGCCGGTGCGGGTGTAGGTCACCTCGGAGATGTCGCCATCCCAGTCGTACACGTTGGGGATGTAGTAGCAGCGCTCGTTGCCGCAGCGCGCCCAGTCGGTGGGGTAGTTCAGCGCGACCGTGTTGGTGGTGCCTTCCAGGTCGGCCCACTGCGCGCCGACGGTCACGTCGTGCTCGCGACCGAACAGGTTGAAGGTGCCGGTCAGGTA
>NZ_JBFULB010000570.1:0-1198 GCF_056400545.1 Stenotrophomonas sp. P5_A8
GGCATGGATAAGCGAGCGCGACCACTCCCGGCGCAGTCGCTATGACCTGGCCGTGGAGAGCGATCAAGGTTTGATGGGAGTTTTGGCGGCACTGCAGGGACTGAGGAAGGGTCCTTCCGAGGGCAGCACAGGAGGGGCTGCCTCGGCGCCGGAAGCGGTGGAAACAGAAGGTCACGAGGCAGGGGGATGAGTCGCCCCACCGAAAGCGGTGTTATCGAGTATGGAGACGCTCACGGCCTCTGTACTCCCGCGATCGGACTATTGCCGTTCATCCCCGGTCTCCCTTTGGATCAGCTATGACCCCCAGTGCCCGCTCCGCGATGGCTCATTGGGCTTCTACGCCCATGTTCCTGGACCTCACCGTCGGGATAGCCGCAGAGCAGATGCAGGAGATCCTCCCGCATTATCCGCATCCGTCGGATCAGCCCATCGCCATCTGCGTCAACGGTTACCGCTGGTTTGGAAGTGAAATGGAAGCGCTAGCCGATGCCATCCATCGGRCTGCCCGTCGGCCTCACCTCCATCATTTGTCCTTGGCTGAGGCAGAGTGGGAGGTTGAAAGAAACAAAGAAGGGTTGTGGGCAGTCCCCGGACGATGTTCGCCAAAGAGCCGCAACGAGCGTGTTCTCGACAGCTTGGGAACCGACACAGCCCTCTTTCGGACCACGGACTCGGCGACCGCCTAGCTGACGATGCAGGTTGGAGCGGGCTAGCGTCTGCCCTGATGGGTAATGGAACGTGGAATCCGAACGCCGACTGAGGCGACCAAGATGTCAAACCGGGCCCATCGGAAGGGTCTTCCGAAAGTGACGTTGGTGCTCGGCGCCGCTAAAAACCCAGGCGATGCGCGTCACATTTTTGAAGGGAATCGCCCGCTGGACGGGGTGAGAAGCGCCATGCCGTCTGGCATACTCCCGCCGCCGGAAAGGGGGGGCATGCGAGTGAACATCAAGAAGAAGGTTAGAGCGGTGGGTGAAGCTTCCTATCACCCGTGGCCAGAGCTGAACCACGCTGCCCGGGTTCTGAGACGGGCAGCCCGCGAACAGGGCGCATCCAAGCTGCACGTGGTTACCGGCGCCGTCGTTCTGACGGCTTTCGCGGTCGAGGCGTTCTGCCAGACCCTGGGACCGGATTTGTTCCCCGACCGCTGGGCTTCGGGCGCTAAGCCCCTTGTGGAGAAGGCCGTGCTCCGCAAGCT
>NZ_JBFULB010000571.1:0-1191 GCF_056400545.1 Stenotrophomonas sp. P5_A8
CAGTTCCCCGCGCTCGACCTGGTCGACCACCGACAATTTGAAGGACAGCGAGTAATCCCGCTGGCTGCGCCTGAGTGTTGAATCCATTGAACATTCCTCTTCCTGTGGGAAAAGGTGTCAACCCAATTCAGGACGGGTCACCGCCCACAAAAAAGCCCCGGCTCGCGCCGGGGCTTTTCCGTTTCAGGGCGTTACCGCCGGATCAACGATCCGGACGGTGCGCCGTGTTCGCTTCGCCCTGGCGCTCCAGGAACTCCTTGGACGGTTCGTCCAGCTTGTCGCCCAGCATACGGCGGACCACCACGAAGAACACCGGAATCATCAGCAGACCCAGGAAGGTGGCGAACACCATGCCGCCGATCACGCCGGTACCGATGGCGTGACGCGCGTTGGCGCCGGCACCGGTGGAGATGGCCATCGGCACCACGCCCATGATGAAGGCGAACGAGGTCATCAGGATGGGACGGAAACGCAGGCGCGAGGCTTCGATGGTCGCTTCGCGCAGGTTCTTGCCCGCCGCCCGCTGTTCCACCGCGAACTCCACGATCAGAATCGCGTTCTTGGCCGCCAGGCCGATCACCGTGATCAGGCCGATCTTGAAGTACAGATCGTTGGGCAGGCCGCGTGCCAGCGAGAACGCCAGCGCACCGAGCACGCCCAGCGGCACCACCAACAGCACCGCCACCGGGATCGACCAGCTCTCATACAGCGCGGCCAGGCACAGGAACACCACCACGATGGACAGCACCAGCAGCAGGGTGGCCGCGTTGCCCGCCAGGATTTCCTGGTAGGACATGCCCGACCAGTCGTAACCGAAGCCGGCCGGCAGGTCGTCGCTGACGATCCGTTCCATCGCCTGCATCGCTTCACCCGAGCTGCGCCCGGCGGCCTGCGAACCGACGATGTTCACCGCCGAATAGCCGTTGTAGCGGCTCAGCGACGGCGGCGCGGACACCCACTCGGACTTCACCACGGTGCTCAGCGGGATCATCGCCTGCGTGCCGTCGGGATTGGTCTGCAGGGTGCTGGGCGTGTAGAAGCTGTTCAACGACTCCGCGCCGGTGCGGTACGGGCCATCGGCCTGCAGGGTCACGCGCTTGATGCGGCCTTCATAGAAGAAGTCGTTGACGTACACCGGGGCCAGCATCAGCTGGATGGTGCTGTACACGTCCGACACCGACAGGCCCATGG
>NZ_JBFULB010000572.1:0-1190 GCF_056400545.1 Stenotrophomonas sp. P5_A8
GTACGCAGCACTTCGCGCACCTCTTCCTTGCTGTTGTCGCGGAACAAAGCCACCACATCGACCATCGGCGCGATCGCCTGCCGCATCGCCCGCGCCTCGGCCGGGGCGACCCGGCGCTTGCTCTCACGGGCGAAAATGAAGCCGACCGCGTCCACGCCCAGCTCCCCCGCCAGGCGGACATCGCCAGCGCGGGTCATGCCGCAGAACTTGATACGGGTGCGATAGAAAGAGCGGCTCATAAAGTGACCTCGGCGGGCAGTTGCCAGTTGTCGGGGTACAAGGGTCCAACGAACACCAATCCCTGCGGCGGTGCAGTCGGCCCGGCCACGGTGCGGTCCTGGCCAGCCAGCAGCTCGCCCATCCACGACACCGGTTTGTCCCCGGATCCGACCAGGATCAGTGAACCGACGATATTGCGCACCATGTGATGAAGGAATGCATTGGCCTGAACGCAGACCTCCACCACCTCGTCCTCGCGCCGGACGCTGATCGCCTGCAGCTCGCGGCGGGCATGCAGGGCCTCGCACTGGATGCTGCGGAAGGCGCTGAAGTCGTTTTCGCCCAGCAGCGCCTGCGCCGCCGCATGCATCCGCCCGGCGTCCAGCGGCCGTCGCTCCCAGCTCAGGGTCTGCCGGTGCAGCGCCGGGCGTACCTGGCGGTTGAGCAGGCGGTAGCGGTAGCGCCGGGCCCGCGCCGAGAAACGCGCGTGGAAATCCTCGGCCACCGGCACGCACCAGCGCACCGCGATCGAACGCGGCAGGCGGGTGGTGGTGCCCAGGGTCCATCCGCGTGGATCACGGGCGACGTCGGTGTCGAAGTGCACCACCTGGCATTGCCCATGCACGCCGGCATCGGTACGGCCGGCGCAGGTGACCTTGATCGGGGCGTCGGCCACCGAGGACAACGCCTCCTGCAGGCTGGCCTGCACGCTGGGACAACCGCTTTCGCCCAGCTGCTGCCAGCCCTTGTATTCACTGCCGTCGTACTCCACGCCCAGTGCGTAACGCATGCTCAACCTCTGWTGCATCGGGGACCGGCGCGGGAGCGACCGGTCGTAATCTCAGGCCGGGTCGCGTGCGGCCCACACCGCCAGCGGCCTCAACCGGTCGCGCTCACCCCAGCCGCGCCAGCAGCTCGCGCGCCTGCGCCTGGCTGTGCGGATCGGCTGCGGCGACCACGTCCTGCAGCAG
>NZ_JBFULB010000573.1:0-1186 GCF_056400545.1 Stenotrophomonas sp. P5_A8
CTACGCACATGCTTGAACAGACACTCGATCACCTGCAGCAGCTCGTGTCCTTCGACACGCGCAATCCGCCGCGTGCGATCACCACCGGCGGCATCTTCGATTACCTGCGCGCCCACCTGCCCGGGTTCAACGTGGAGGTGATCGACCATGGCGACGGTGCGGTCAGTCTGTATGCCGTGCGCGGGACGCCGAAGTACCTGTTCAACGTGCACCTGGATACCGTGCCGGACTCGCCGCATTGGAGCGCCGACCCGCACGTGATGCGGCGCGCGGAGGACCGGGTGATCGGCCTGGGCGTGTGCGACATCAAGGGGGCCGCCGCTGCATTGGTGGCCGCTGCCAATGCCAGCGAGGGCGATGCCGCGTTCCTGTTCTCCAGCGACGAGGAAGCCAACGATCCGCGCTGCATCGCTGCGTTCCTGGCGCGCGGCATTCCGTATGAGGCGGTGCTGGTGGCCGAGCCGACCATGAGCGAAGCGGTGCTCGCGCACCGTGGCATCAGCTCGGTGCTGATGCAGTTCAAGGGCCGGGCCGGGCATGCGTCGGGCAAGCAGGATGCGGCCGCCAGTGCGCTGCACCAGGCGATGCGCTGGGGCAACCGCGCGCTGGACCATGTGCAATCGCTGGCGCATGCGCGCTTTGGCGGGCTGACCGGCCTGCGCTTCAACATCGGGCGCGTGGAAGGCGGGATCAAGGCCAACATGATCGCCCCGGCGGCCGAGGTGCGGTTCGGTTTCCGTCCGCTGCCGTCGATGGACATCGACGCGCTGCTGGCCACCTTCGCCGGGTTTGCCGAGCCGGAGGCCGCGGTGTTCACCGAGACCTTCCGTGGCCCGAGCTTCCCGGCCGGTGACATCGCCGAGGCCGAGAACCGCCGCCTGGCCGCGCGTGACGTGGCCGATGCACTGGAAATCCCGATCGGCAACGCGGTGGACTTCTGGACCGAAGCCTCCTTGTTCTCCGCCGGGGGCTACACCACGCTGGTGTACGGCCCGGGCGACATCGCCCAGGCCCACACCGCCGATGAGTTCGTGACGCTGGAACAGCTGCAGCGTTACGCCGCGTCGGTGCACCGCATCATCGCCCAAGGCGCCTGACGCCATGATCCCGTCGTGGCCTGCCACTGACGGTTCCCCCATCGCGGCCCCGGCCGCCTGTGACGATACCGAAATGCCTTCTTCCCAGC
>NZ_JBFULB010000574.1:0-1170 GCF_056400545.1 Stenotrophomonas sp. P5_A8
CATCGACAAAAACAGCATCGAAGCCGTCTTCAGAACGAGTCATCTCCCACGAATTAGAGTCGAGAAACCTGTCAAAGTCAGCGATAAGTTGATCCACAGTCATCGCATCAACGGAACGCATCTGAGTGCGAAATTCAGCGTAGAGGTCAAGAATTACGCGCCTCTCATCTTCTGTCGACAACCGCATGCGCCATGCATCGCGATGCGCTCTGGAGATGTAGTCATCTCGCTTAGACCGGGATCTCGCAAAGCCACCGGGCTCTAGGACGCAGGCAAATTCGAGCAGTACTTCGAAGATGAAGGGCGGGACTAAGTCAACCCCATCAGCGACGCTCTCAAGGCTTCGCGCAAAATCATCAGTCACTCCACCGCGTCTTGCTGCCCAATCCTTAGCCCTGTAGGCGATCACGACCGAGCGCAACATCTCGGCCTGCATGTTTCGACCCTCAACACCATCCAGTGAAAGCGGCTCTAGACCGCGAAGCTCAGCACCGAGTGTCCGATATGCCCGCGAGTACAGCGTGCCAATGTAGAGAGGCCCACCCTCGCCCATCACTCTACCGTACTCCTCATCACTGAGCATTCCACGAATCATGGATCGCGCAAGATCGACGGTCGCTTGACTATGAGTAAGAAACGCAAATCTCTGCGGCTTCGCAGTGAACTGCGAGCCAAGAAGGTGTCTAAGCAGCTTCACCACAAGCGCAACCGTCTTGCCGCTGCCCGCCGGGCCACGAACGCGCAAACTCCGAGTCAGCTCCTGATCAACGAACGCGCGCTGCGATGCCGTTAAGCGTGAGTCGTACCAAGCCTGAAGTGACACGCCGAAGCCGAGCATCTTGTTTGACTGTTCAAGTTCAAAGCAATCAGTTTCACTGGGCCGCCAGGATCGATCCACTAAAGATTGGCACTTCTCCAATCTCTTTCGGATTACATTTCGATCGATCGGATCGGGAAATTTGGTTTTAAATTCAACTGAGGGCGCTACAACGCCCGTACATATCGCACCGACCTGACCAACAACAAGCCTATCAATCAGAATCCTTGAGCTATCGCCGGAAACTCGTGACGCGGCCTGAATAGTGATTTGACTATCATAATTAAAAGGCTTCCAAAGAGCAGGAACAGGCATCCTCGAATCAGCGGTTGACTGAAACACTCTCAGCACCC
>NZ_JBFULB010000575.1:0-1166 GCF_056400545.1 Stenotrophomonas sp. P5_A8
GCCGATGCCCGCGCCGCAGGCCCCGGCAGCGGCGACCGCGCCTGCGCCACCGCGCGCACCGCAGCAGCCGCAGGCGCTGGGCACGGACACCTCGTTCGTCACCCACGGCCAGCTCAACMTCTCCCAGCAACCGGGGCAGGCCTTCGTACTGATGAGCAACGGCGACAACCTGGTCAACGCCTCGCTCGCCGACCTCAAGCAGGCGCGGCACGATGCGGGTAACGGCGAACCCGCCCTGTGGGTGCGTCGGGGCCAGACGCGCTACCTGATCCGCGATCCGGCCGTGCTCAAGCAGCTGATCCGTACGCAGGCCGAGGTGGCCGCGCTGGGCAATGCGCAGGCCGCATTGGGCGATCGCCAGGCAGACATCGGCGAACACATGGCAACGGTGTCGTTGCAGGTCGCCGCCGATGCGACGGCCTCGGTGGATGTGGCCGAAGTGGCCAACCAGGCGGCACGTCAGGCCAGCGTCGAGGCGGCCTCCGCCGCCAGCCGCGCCGCACGTCAGGCACGCATCGACGCGCGCCGGGCGRTGGATGCCAGTCAGATGGCAAGCGCTGCGCGGCAGCAGGCCGAATTCGGCAGGCAACAGGCGACGTTGGCCCAGCAGCAGGCGGTGGCGTCGGCACGTGCGATGCGCGAAGTCCGCATCGTCATCGACCAGGCCCTGTCAAGCGGCAAGGCGCAGCGTCTGGGCAATTGAGGCAAGCGCCCCGCGCGGGCGCCGTTGTCGCCGGCCACTCAAGTTCGCCCGTCCCCTGCCGATACGCCTACGCAGGCGGCGGGCGCGCGGTACGCGTCGCTCCCGGGCATCTGCACTCTTTCCCGGTTCGACAAGGATGTTCATGAAGTTTCCGATCGCGCTACTGCCGGTGGCGCTGTGCGCCATGCTGGTCTCCCCGTCCGCAGGCGCCGTGCAGGCCGACACCGTCGACGGCGTAAAAGCCGCCGGTATCGTGTTCCAGCCCTTGAAGGGCGTCGGCACCGTGGCGGTCAGGACCAAGGGCCAGCGCATGGCCGCCTTCGGCCTGGGCATGGTGGTGGGCAACGCGATGGGAAGCCCGGTCGGCAACCTGCAGGACGCGATGCAGGTCGCGCAGATTTCCAGCGACCTGACCCAACGCGGCATCAATGAATTCGGCCACCAGCGGGTGGCACAGCAGGGG
>NZ_JBFULB010000576.1:0-1148 GCF_056400545.1 Stenotrophomonas sp. P5_A8
CGGCACTACCGGGCGGGTGGGTGTACGGAGAGCCGGCCAGCGGCCGGCGCTACCGGGCGGGATGGGTGTACGGAGAGCCGGCCAGCGGCCGGCACTACCGGGTTACGGCAGCGGCGGCAGCAGCCCGGCGCCCAGCCGGTTCCAGGCATTGATCACGGCCACGCCCACGCTCAGGTCGCTGATGCCTTTTTCATCGAAGTGCGGCGCCAGCGCATCGAACGCAGCGTCCGAGGGCGCGCCGTCGGGCAGCCGCGTCAGCGCCTCGGCCCAGCCCAGCGCGGCGCGTTCGCGCGCATCGAAGAAACGGCTTTCGTGCCACGCCGGCAGCGTATCGAGCTTGCGCGGCTCGATCTCGCCCTTGCGCAATGCCGTGCCATGCATATCCATGCAGTAACCACAGCCGTTGATCTGCGAGACGCGTAGGAACACAAGCTCCATCAGCGTCGGATCGATCGAGCTGTCATGCACGGCCTTGCTGGTGGCCAGCAGGCCTTTGATGGCCTCGTTGGCCAGACGGAAATACGGAACGCGGGGCGAAGTGGACATCGGGCGACTCCATGACGGCCACATCGGCCGTCTTCATCAGGAGGACGCGCCCACATCGCCGGCTGTGACAAGCGCGGTCAGTTTTTCCGGATTGAGCACGCTCAGCACCTGCGCAATGCGCTCGCCATCGATGCTGACCAGGGTGATCGAGTGCAGCTGCGCACCCTGGAAACGCAGGATGGCCGGCTCGCCGTTGACGTAGCCGATCCGTGCCGGATGCGCGCCGTTGCGCCGGGCGATGGCCCAGTAGAGCTGCGCGATGCGCTCGGCGCCGAGCAGTGGTCGGATCGCCGCGGTGACCCGACCACCACCGTCGGACACCATCGCCGCATTGGCGTGCAGCAGCGACAGGATCGCGGCCTGGTCGCCACGCTGGGAGGCATCCATGAAGCGGGTCAGCAGATCGCGGTGCTGCGCGGGCGAGGCATCGAAGCGTGGCTTGCCGGCCTGCAGCCGCTGGCGCGCGCGATGCACCAGCTGGCGGCAATTGGCCGGGCTGTGGTCCAGCAGCGGGGCGATCTCGGGGTAGTCGTAGTCGAACACGTCCTTGAGCAGGAACGCGGCGCGCTCGTCCGGTTTCAGCTGCTCCAGCAGGGCAAGGA
>NZ_JBFULB010000577.1:0-1139 GCF_056400545.1 Stenotrophomonas sp. P5_A8
TTCCAGGACATCGCGGAGTTTGCCAAGGAAAACACCCGCTGGATCAACCTGATGAAGGAATACACCAACGCGCTGGTTACGGTGCAGGGCATCATCAATAATTTCGGCCTGTCGCCGTCAGCGACCCTTACGCTTGTCCCCAATGACTACATGGTGACCGAGTCCTGCGGTCCGCGCACGGACATGAGCGTCACCGGAATGTTCGCTTACTTCGTATTTGATGCGAAGGGCGACGTGAAGGCTCAGCAGCGGCAGATTTGCGTCAACATCCGGATGATGCAGAACCGCAAGTACAACGACTCGGTCCTCTTCATCAAGGAGACGGTGCCGCTTATGGATTCCTCTTTGAAAGCGATCGAGGCACTGCGCCAGGGCAGCAAGCTGCTGGGCAACGTGACAGCGGTTGATAGCGACTCCATGCGTACCGCGAATGATCTGGCGGTTCAGGCACAGGCCTGGCAGGCACGCATGCAGTCCTATGACGCCTACATCGAGGTAATGGAGGCCAATCAAAAGGTGGTCGCCCAGGCCGCGCTGAAGGGCGATCCAAGCAAGCAGTTGATCAGTGATCTTGTGAAGACCACCGCGTTGAAGACGGCGCTCAGCGTTCACTGAGCTGGCGCCATGAATGTGTAGACAGGCGCTGCAAAGCAATGCGGCGTTTCATGCAGTAACGGAATTACCAAGGGATTGTGGAAATGACGATCAGGTGGCTGRCCAACTTTGATTTCTCAGGCGGATTGCAGGATCTGCTGGGCTACGCTGTGCGTGTCCAGTCGATCGGTGACTTCGTCTTCTTCAAGCTGATCATGGATTACCTGCGCGACAGGATCAGCGACTTCGGCATCGAGCTGATGGGTCGCATGATGGCTTGGGTAGGCGGGATCGCCCTGATTCTGATGACGCTCTGGGTGTTGATCCAAGGCTATCGAATCGTTACCGGTCGCAGTCGTGATTCGATGATGGTGCTCGTGACCAACATGGCGCGCGCGGCCTTGATCGTCAGTGTGGCCACCAGCATGGCCATGTTCGGCAGCAACCTGCAGGAATTCCTCAACGAGGATGTGAAGGGTCTTATCACCCACGTGGTGACGGGCAAGGATGAAAAGCCCGAAGACCAGATCGACAAGAGCCTGGCA
>NZ_JBFULB010000578.1:0-1132 GCF_056400545.1 Stenotrophomonas sp. P5_A8
ATGAACGAAATCGCCAACATCGCCGAGAAGGTCGGTGCCGACATCGAACAGGTCCGCCAGGGCATTGGGTCGGATCCGCGCATCGGCTGGCATTTCATCTACCCGGGCGCCGGTTATGGCGGCTCGTGTTTCCCCAAGGACGTGCAGGCGCTGGCCCGCACCGCGCAGCAGTATGGGCATGAGCCCCGGCTGCTCAACGCGGTGGAGGCGGTCAACGAGGCGCAGAAGGGGCATCTTTACGAGCTGATCCAGCGCCACTACGACCGTGGCGAGGATGAAGGCGTGCGTGGCAAGACCTTCGCGGTCTGGGGCCTGGCCTTCAAGCCCAACACCGACGACATGCGCGAGGCGTCCAGCCGGCGTCTGCTGGCGCAGTTGTGGGAAGCCGGTGCGCGCGTGCGTGCCTACGATCCGGAAGCCACCGAGGAAGCGCGCCGCATTTTCGGCGAGCGCGATGACCTGGTGTTCTGCGACAACGCCTACGACGCCCTGGACGGCGCCGATGCGCTGGTCGTGGTGACCGAATGGAAGCAGTTCCGCAGCCCGGATTTCGCCCGGTTGCGCGAGGTGCTCAACGACGCGGTGGTCTTCGACGGCCGCAATCTGTACGACCCGCAGGAGATCGAAGCCGCGGGCCTGGCCTACTACGGCATTGGCCGGGGACGTTCGCTGCATGCATGATTCCACCCCCTCATCGCGTGAACAGGCGCTGGAAGCGCGCCTGATCGAGCTGGAAATGCGCGTGTCCTTCCAGGAGCAGGCGCTTGCCGAGCTGAGCGAAGCGCTGGCCGATGCACGCATCGAAGGCAGCCGCAACGCCGACTTGACCCGCCTGCTGCTGGAGGACCTGGGCAAGGTCCGCAACGCGCTGTATTCCGATTCGGGCGAAGAACCACCGCCCCCGCATTACTGATCGACCACTCATGAGCGATACCCTCCGCGACCAGTTGCTGGGCCTCGGCTTCAAAGCCGCGCCCAAGCCCGAACGCAAACCCGAACGCAAGCCTGATGCCCGCCGCGATGGCCGGCCGGGCAACAAACCGCAGGGCGCGCGCGCACCGGCCAAGCCCGGCGATGCCGCGCGTCCGCCGCGCGAAGGCGACGCCGCTCGTCGTGCCCCGCACGGCAAGGG
>NZ_JBFULB010000579.1:0-1098 GCF_056400545.1 Stenotrophomonas sp. P5_A8
CGTCGCAGATCATCTAAATGCTGGTCGATGGCTTGAGACAGCGTTGGTCCGCTTTTTGAAGAGGCTACCGCCTGACTCACCTGGCCCTTGATGACCTCGTTACGCCACCCTGATCCCGCTGCTTGATCCGCTGGCTCCGTTTCATTTGACGATGGAGCAGACAATCCCAAGAGGCTGGCGAGCAGCGCCGCATCATGGGGTGTATCAACTTGGGCGCGCCCAATTCGCTCTCCGTTAGGAAGCGAGATGTTCTCCAAGGTGAGCTCACGCAGCTGCCCCAAGGCGGCTTTACGGAGCAGTTCATTCAGTTCCTTCTTGTCCACGAGTCTTCCTGCACGCATCGCGCTGAACGTATCGGAGAGTGCCACGCTCATGCACGCCGCCGCCAGTCGTGCGCGATCACCGGAGGGCAAACCCAGCGCACGGACGATGAAGCGACAACCCAAGCGGGATCGAAGGTCAAGAGGAACAAGGAAGCGGGCGTAGAGCCCTGATGGGCGCGCAAGAAGAAGCGGCTTTGGCATGGAGCGATACCTCAAACGATACCTATGGGAAGGTCGTTTGACGGCAGCGTTTTTGACTCAGCCCCTTTTCATTCATGCACTTAGCTGCATGAGCGGTTGGACTGGAGCGGGTGAAGGGAATCGAACCCTCGTCAGTAGCTTGGGAAGCTCCGAACCACTCCCATACATATCAACACGTTAGCATGCATTTCCGCTCCGCAAAGCAGCCAATGGGACCTCAATGATGCCCGGGGGAAAGGCACTGTTTCCAAGGATTGCGGAGCGCTAAAGTAGGCGCAACAACCTGGGGGTGAGGCGTGGTAAAGACCTGGACCAAAGAAGCGGCACCCGACAAGGCTTGTAAGCATTGTGGTGCCATTTACTCGGTCGAGATCTACAGAGTGCCAGTGAAGGACGACGATTCTTTCACTTGCAGGTGCGGACAGGTGCTAGACAAATGGAGATCCACTTCGATCCCCGAATACACCTTAAAGACGCCAGGAGCAGACAAAACAGATGACTGAGCCGCCGCTTTGCTGAAAAGGAGGATTGAAAATCCCCGTGTCGGCGGTTCGATTCCGTCCTCGGCCACCAT
>NZ_JBFULB010000580.1:0-1093 GCF_056400545.1 Stenotrophomonas sp. P5_A8
GCTCCTGATCGGGGCCGGCCGCTGGCCGGCTGCGTTTGGTTGGGGCATGCGGGGAGCCGGCCAGCGGCCGGCACTACCGTTGGCCGTCAACCGACGGCCGGTACCTGGGGTTTATTTCAGGCGGTTCAACACCTCGGCCAGCTCGTCGGCCAACGGCGCGTTGAGCAGGTACGGGGTCTTGCCGTTGTCGAGGAAAAACTCCAGCGAGGCCGCGTGCAGGAACAGGCGTTTCAGCCCGATCTGGTCACGTAGGCGCTTGTTGACGTCCGGATCGCCGTACTTGTCGTCACCGGCCACCGGATGACCCAGATGCTGGGCGTGCACGCGGATCTGGTGGGTGCGGCCGGTTTCGATGCGCACCTCGCAGTACGAATGCCCGCCCTTGCGCTCCAGGACCTTGAAGTGGCTGATCGATTCTTTGCCGATCGGATTGACCTGGACGTGACGCTCGCCGCCCTGGCGAAGCCCCACATGCAGCGGCGCGTCCACGGTCATCGTGCCGTCGGGCATGCGCCCCACCAGCAGGGTCAGGTAGTGCTTGCGGATGCCCGAGCCGTGGTCTTCACGCAGCAGCGCCTGCAGCTCGCTCAGCGCCGACCGCTTCTTTGCCACGATCAGCAGCCCCGACGTGTCCCGGTCCAGCCGGTGGACCAGCTCCAGGGTCTTGCCGGGCCGCAGCGCGCGCAGGGTTTCGATCGCGCCGAAGCTGATCCCGCTGCCGCCGTGGCTGGCCACGCCGGACGGCTTGTTCAGCGCCAGCAGCCGATCGTCTTCGAACACGATGGCATCTTCCAGCCGCTTCATGAACGCGGCGGGCGGACCGGCTTTATCTCCTTCTTCATTGAGACGGACCGGAGGCACGCGCACCTCATCGCCGGGCTCGAGCTTGCGCTCTGCCTTGGCGCGGCCGCCGTTGACCCGGACCTGGCCACTGCGGACGAGCTTGTAGATCAGGCTGCGCGGTGCACCCTTGAGCTGGCCGAGCAGGAAGTGGTCCAGGCGTTGCCCTGCCCGGTCGGCCGGGACAGTGATGATACGTACGCTGGTCATGGCTTCTGCGGCTTTCGGGGTGGGCTCGGTAACGGTCATTTGC
>NZ_JBFULB010000581.1:0-1089 GCF_056400545.1 Stenotrophomonas sp. P5_A8
GATCCATGGTGTGTTGCATCGACGGGGATCGCTTGTAGGCGTAGATGAACCCAGCGATAGAGCCGCCCACAATCAGGAGCATTAGCCACCAGTAAGAGAGCATGAATCGAGATGCGGCAACGATCAGCTGGGTGAAGGCCGGCAATTCCGCGCCGAACCCCTTGAATACTTCCTCGAATTGCGGAACCACGAACATCAGCAAAATTGCGCTGACAACCAGCGCCACGACCACCACCATTGCGGGATAAAACAGGGCCTTCTTGATCTTGCCCTTGAGAGCTTCAATGTTCTCTTTGTAAGTGGCGACGGTATCGAGCACTGTCTCCAGCACACCGGCGCCTTCACCTGCGCGAACCAGATTGCGGTACAGCTCGTCGAATTGCACGGGATGGCGGCTGATGGCCTCATGCAGCGAGGACCCGCCCTCGATATCGGTGCGGATGGTATCGACCAGCTTTTTCATCCGCGGGTTTTTGTGGCCGCTGCCAATGATCTCGAGTGCGCTGACGATGGGAACGCCCGACTTCATCATGGTCGCCATCTGGCGACTGAAGAATGAGATGTCCTTGGCGCCAACTGCCTTACCAGCTGAACCGAATAGCGGCTTTGGCTTCGGCTTGACCACACTGGGCATGATGCCTTGGCGGCGAAGTTCGGCACGCAGCAGGTTTGCATTTTTGGCAGGCTGTTCGCCCTTCATCTTCACGCCACGCTTGTCGGTCCCCTCCCAGACAAACGGCTGTAGCTCCATGGTGCTTCGCGCCACGGGCTGTTTCTTGATTGCACTACGGCTAACAGACATACAGGGCTCCCCAGCCACACCATCCCCAGGCGGGCTATCTCGGCGCATGGTAGCCGGTTCCGGCCGTGGGTGGCATCCCCGGGGCTGTCTAAATCTCGACTCTGCTCCCGGACAGGGGCGGTCAGAAGGTGACGCAACACGTCACATTGTCTGATCGGTCGCAGTTTTCTGTGCGGGGGGTTCCAATCCTGAAGATTGCTGCCATCATTGCGCCGGGGAATGCTGGGGAGCATTGCTGAGCAGTTGGCACGCATCCTGCTTTGATCCACCCGCACGGGCGTCCGCCT
>NZ_JBFULB010000582.1:0-1066 GCF_056400545.1 Stenotrophomonas sp. P5_A8
GCGATGCCTGGCCGTTTTCGTTGCGGCACCGCGCCGTGGATCAGGGGGCGCTGACCGGCACCGGTGACTGCAGCCGCAGCGTGGCCATCACCCCCAGCCGCAGGGCGCCCTTGTCGGCATCGCTGCCTTCGCTGGCCGGCAGCTTCAGCGCCTGCTGGCCGATGCCCTCGAAGTGCTTGACCTGGAACAGCACGTCCAGCCCGTGGCCGCGCGCGCTGCCGGCCGCCGACGGCGGGTCGACCCGTTCGCCGGGATTGCGGCGCGCCGGCTGGAAACCTGGCGAGCTGCGCACCAGTTCGGCGGTGTCGGCCGAGAAATCGCCGGCGATCAGCGAGGGCAGGCCTTCGGCGGTGGCGCCGATCCAGGTCATCAGGTCGCTGGTCTGGTGGCGGCGCACCAGCGGCTCGTCCGGGTCAGGGCGCAACCGCGCGACATAGATGTTGATGAGTTCTTCCTGCAGCTTCACCCGCAGCATGCCGGCGGCACTGAACTGGCCCGGCGGATGCAGCAGGGTGACGCCGTCTTCGCTGACCGGCAGCCGGGTCAGCATCGCGCTGCCATGGCGCAGTGCCTGGCTGGGCGGATCGGCGGTGACGAAATCGCAGCTGTAGCGCAGCCGCGAGGCCAGCCAGCAGGCCGGGTTGCGGCCCTGGGTCTGCAGCACGCGCTGCACCGCGATCACGTCCGGCTGCAGCGCGTCGAGCATCTGCAGCACCTGGTCGCGGCGCTGCTCCCATTGGCCCTCGCCCAGGGTGGGCAGTTCCAGGGTGGCCACCTTGAGCAGACGCGGTGCGTCCTCGGACTGGCGCGCATGCGCCTGCGCGGCCGATGCCGCCAACAGCATCAGCAGCAGCCAACCCGGCCAGCGTCCCGTGACAGCAATGGAGATCATGCGCATAACGATAAGTTTACGCTTGCGCCGTCGAGGCTTCGTGACTTCCGTTGCGATCTGCGGCGATCCGCTGCCATGTTCGCCGTCTACTGTCACGTAGGGGCGCAGCGTGCGCCGCTCGGGGGCTTCCGGTAAGCTCCCGCACTTTCGTATTCGCAGGACAGCCCCATAGGA
>NZ_JBFULB010000583.1:0-1050 GCF_056400545.1 Stenotrophomonas sp. P5_A8
GTCACCACATAATCCGGATCAACCACCGTGGCGCCGGTGGAAAGCATCCGGTATTCGCCCGGCTCGGCGGCCATGTAGTTGTCCAGCATCGGCGGCAGATAGCGCTCGTGCCCGTCGACATCGTCGGCCAGCACCACGCCTTCGTCGAAACTGATCCGCAGCACCCTTCCGGCATATTGCTGCAGATCCTGCACCTGGCCATCGCCCCCATAACGGGTAACCCCGACCAGTACCACCTTGCCGATCATCTGCTCGGCCTTGGGGCCATCCAAGGGCGGCATTGCGTGAGTCGCTGTGTCGTTCATGCGTGCACCTCCGCGATGTTCAAGGACATCCTAGACCAGATGCGCGCTCTATTTCGCACGGGCGTTTCGGCTTAACCTGCGCTTCACCTGGCCGGTCCTACGGTCAGCGTTCATCACGCAAGGATCGCTCATGTTGGGGTACGCATTTGCACGACCGTGGACCATCGCCCTTTGCGCGGCCTCGCTGTGCGCATGTGCACATGCAACGACGCCTTCGCCGACTACTCAAGGACCCGCCACCATGGCACCCACCGCCTCTGACGCCGCCGCGCCGGCCACCTTCACCGCCAAACAGCTGTTGCTGGGCTTGTTGGACCTGATCAAGGCCACGCGTTCGGCCAGCGAACTTACAGTAGAGGGTGTGTCGGCGGCGATGAAGCAGCCTGCGCAGACCTTTGGGCCGGGGCACTTTGGGTATGGCGGCACCCTGACACCGGAATGGGGGTACGGGCTTGAGGTGAAAAAAGCGGGCAGTGCGCGGACACGACTGGACCTCGACTTCATTGACACCACATCGAATCAATCCGCGGCGGCATCGGGCATATGCCAGATCGACTTTGATCGGTTCGCATCTGACCTCCAAGCCCAGGGCTTCGTACGCGAGACTGTACGCGGCGAGCACGGCAGAGTTGCCTACGAGCAGTTTCAGCGCGACAGCATGAGCGTCATCGTGGACAGGATCGGAGAGGCGTCGACCTCGCCCCAGGAAATCGCACATGCCTGCGTTCGGCATGTGACCGTGGAT
>NZ_JBFULB010000584.1:0-1037 GCF_056400545.1 Stenotrophomonas sp. P5_A8
CGCGGACCATCAGCTGCCCAGGCTCATTTTCCAGAAGCAGGGATACTGCTTCATTGAGAGCTCGATAGGCAGCCAGTTGCAGCCCCTTGCTCAGCGTGCATGGGTCGCCTTCGAGTCGAGGCCGGTTCACCCGGTTGCTCAGTTCCCAGCATTCACGCACGCCGCCAGTCTGCAGTGCCACGTACAGGCCGAGTTGATCCAACGCGGTGGGATACACCATGCTTGCCTGCGCGCGGAACAACCGGGAATGCACAGTTGCAGTGTTCAACAGCACGTTTGCTATCTCGTGGTGGCCCTGTAATTTCAGCCAGCTCACCACTTCTTTGAGATAGACGTCCATGCCGTCTCCGAGCTTCCTGAGGTGAAGCGCACGCTCGCGAAGACCCTTCTCGCTGGCGATATGCGAATTCCGGGCCAGCTTTATGGCATTTCTTTCGCCATCGTCCCGCATTCGGTAGCGGTGATAGTAGTGGGTGATACGCGATCCGAATAGAAGTAGCGCGACACCCGCAATGGCCATGACCATCTGTGTCGTAAACGTTGTGGGATCAAATGCCAATGGATACGGCTTTGGCGTCGTAAGGCCAATGATCAGATTGAGCGATGGCACGGCCACCGCGGCTCCACGCCACCCCAGCAGACAAGTAAGTGCAATCGCCGGTAGCGCCATCAATAACTGAAGGCTGGTCTTGGCCGTGGCAGATTCTGCAGGAATCAGCGTCGTAGATACGCCAATCAGGATCATCAGCGCCAATCCAGCAACGCTTGGCGCCAGGAACCGGCGTGTCCATGCCGGTTCGGTGTGCCTCTTCGCCCAAAGCAGGGCAAGTGGGGCAACCGTCAGAATTCCGATGAAGTCACCCACGATATAACGCGCCGCGCCRGTGAGTATTGGTACGTCCGGGGTCGGCCAAAGCAAGTGCATCAGGATCAGGTTCAACGAGGTGACGGCTATGGCCGACGCCGCCCCAACCGAGAGCAGCCAAGCCTGGGACGTAGTGGTCATCATTCTACGGTGCAGCCGCACGATCGATGCC
>NZ_JBFULB010000585.1:0-1032 GCF_056400545.1 Stenotrophomonas sp. P5_A8
GACTAGGTGCAAGGAAATAGTCTGATTTAGCTGCGGGCAGAGGACCTTTGCGATGCAGGCCGACTCCATGAGCGAGCAAGTGGCCGACCACAGAGCGGAAGACGCGATTCGGAAGAAGTTCGAAATCTTGAGGAAGGTAGAGTCGGTTGCGGAAAGCGACATCAACGTCCCTGCAGAACTTAATCAGGTGAGGATCGTAAGCGGCGCCAAGCAAGTCCCCGTTGCACGCACGACAAATGGAGCGATACTTGACGCCGCTCTGAAAGAGACGACTACCCTTGCCAACCTTCTCAGCGCCGAGCGCAGCTACAAGGCTGGTTGCATAGGCTTGTCCGACCCTTGGCACACCCTTGGGTGGGATGTGGTCTTCCGTCAATTTCCCGATCTTCCCGCAGATGTTGCAGGGACCGATCTCAGGACCCCGTGTTTCCAGCCGCATGCTTTTAGGCTCCGCCCGATACCTAGACAGATGATGCCACTCGCCCTGGCATGTGTGGGATTTCAGTGACCCAGCGGGATAATCGAACACGACGAAGTCTGTCAGCTGCGGCTGCAACCGTCCTGACCCCTGCGACGGCCAGGCCGACAATTACGTCATGACTAGAGAGGACGCGGGAGAGCCGCGCTGGCGCACGAAAAGGCCGAAGCTCTTCTTCGACAGGCCTGGGCGCTAGATCAGACCTTCAACGGCGACGGCAGGTACGGCGTCACGGCGGCGCGATGCTGACTGCCTTCGTCGAGAAGCTAACCGATTCGCCCCCAGCATCCCGATGGGGCGCGACTTCACTCAGTTGGACCATTGAGCCCTTTTTGTAAGCGACTGAGAGYGTAGGAGATATCCATGCCAGGCTCTGATAGGCCCTTGTCCCAGTTCCTTGGCCCTGCATTGCTCTTCATGCGGAAATGTGAGCTGGCGTTCCTGACGTGGCTACCGAACCAAACCTGCTCTGCCGACGTTTGAACCTTGCGGTCGGCATCAAGAGTTCCGTGCTTTGCGTAAGCCTTAAGCTGCGCTTTGAGCAAGACCACGCG
>NZ_JBFULB010000586.1:0-1024 GCF_056400545.1 Stenotrophomonas sp. P5_A8
CCGCCGCTCGGGACGGCGTGGTCGAGCGGCTGGCGCGGCAGGGGGCCGGCGTGTGCTCATCGTGCTCCGCGCAGCGCGCGGCCTACTTCTTCTCGCCCGGCTTGGTGTCAGCCGGTGCTTCCGCGGCGGCCGGGGCGGCGGCCGGCACCGGCCGCGCCTTGACCACGCGCACGCCGCGCGCCTTCATCCAGGCGTCGAATTCCTCGGCGGTCATGCGCTTGCCGTTCTGGCTCATGTCAAAGCGCCAGGGGGTGTTGTCGAACTCGGTGGCCGGCTTGTACGCGGCCGGATCGTTGGCCTTGATCGCCGGTGCGCCGGGCATGGCCTTGGCGATGTTCTGGCAGCCATCGATGCGCAGGCGCTGCAGGACGCGGTCCAGCGACTGCTGCTGGTCGAAATTGGAGGTGAGCACGCCAGCGGGCATGCCGAGCTGGACGTTGCGGATGTAGAGCTCTTCGGCAACCGGCGCAACGGCGGTGGCCGGCAGCGGCAGCGGCGAGGCGCTGATGGCATGCGCCGAGCAATCCACGGCTGCGTAGGCGGTGGGGACCAGGGCCAGGCCGAGCACGGCGGCCAGTGCGATACGCAGCATGGGATGCATCCAGGAAAGGGGTTGACGCGGCGAGTTTAACAGCGCCACAACGGCTTTCAAGATCCCACATTCAATGAATACGGCAACTTGTTGGATTTATTGTTGATTTCTTGATCAAGAGCGCGGAGCGAAGGTCAAGTTCGCCCCCATGTCCGCTTGCCCCGAGCTGGGCCGGTAGGGGTGGGGTTGCGGGACACGCCGTGAATCCATCCCTGGAGCTCCGTCGCCGCCATCCATGCGGCTCAGGGTCCCGTGAACCCACAACCCCTCCCTCGACAGTGGGCCGGTGGCCCAATGAAATGCGCCGAGCGAAAGCAGGCAGGGCCGTCGCGCCCCGTCTTTCCTGTGCGCACCAGCCATGTGTCGGAGGCTGGTAGGGGTGGGGTTGCGGGACCCTGAGCCGCATGGATGCGGCGACGGAGCCTCCAGGGA
>NZ_JBFULB010000587.1:0-1020 GCF_056400545.1 Stenotrophomonas sp. P5_A8
CCTTCAAGGATGTTCCAACCAAAGGTTGGGAGGACGACGTAATGTCAGCCGTAGGAGCAATTCTGGGGAAAAAGTACGACGAGTTCCGATACACTGAGCATTCTAAGTACAGTCTTCCGCTAGTTCGATGCGGAGATGTGATCTACTCGGGCTTCAATATGGGTGCTGGCGAGAACGCGCTTTTCGAAATTTTCTCTAACATATACTCCGCAGGCGATGGCGCTTTGCTGGTGCTCGATGAGGTCGAGCTCGGACTTCATTCCAGAGCACAGCGGATGTTTATGAAGAAGCTGAAAGAGGTGTGCAAGAAGACCAACACGCAGATCATCTGTACCACTCATTCTCGTGAGATATTTGAGTCCCTTCCAGATGATGCAAGATTTTTTGTAGAGTCGGTCCAAGGGAAGACTCGAATTACAAGTGGTGTTTCGCCGGAGTTCGCTTTCTCGCGTATGGGGGCGGTACTGAAATATGAAGCGACCGTGCTTGTGGAGGACGATGTGGCGCGTGCCATTTTGCAGGAGTGTCTTGCGGCAGACGTGCGAACGCGTATTCAGATCAAAGTGGTCGGATCCGCCAGTGCACTTTCAAGGCAGCTTGCGGCAGCTTACGTCCGGAAAGAGGATCGCCCCACCATCTCGGTATTTGATGGTGATCAGAGAGTGCTCGAGAATCGGAATTTGAGTCATGCGAAAAAGATGGCCGAAACGGTCTCGGAAGAGTTCGGTGCGTGGTTTAGAGCCTCCGCACTTTATTTGCCGGGAGCTACGTGGCCGGAAGCCTGGTTGATCGAGCAGTGCAAGACACATCCTGGACAGACTGCGGCCGCGCTGGGGTTGGATGCTGATGATGTGTTCGATGTACTCGAATACTCGCTCCAAGCAGGCAAACATAACGAGTTCGCGGAGCTTTCGAAGCATGTCGGGCTGGACAAATCACTTTGCCTGCAGAAGGTCTGCGAGGTCGTCGTCGGCAACTTATCAGAGAACTTCGCTTCCCTTCGGGACGGCATTTCAGCGT
>NZ_JBFULB010000588.1:0-1015 GCF_056400545.1 Stenotrophomonas sp. P5_A8
GGCTGAAGGTTGGTGCGCTGGCGTCCCAGAACTCGGTGGTGCCATAGATGTTGACCAGTTCCACATGGGGCAGCGCGTCGTGGAAACGTTGTGCCAATTCGGCCTGAAGTGGTTCGCCGCTGGAGACACAGAGGCGCAGGGCAGGCAGGTTCTGGCCGGTGGCCTGTAGATGCGATGCGAGGCCGGCAAGCAGCGTGGGTACTAGGACGATGTGGCTGACGTTACCTTTGCGCAGGGCCAGGCAGAGCTCCTGCGGATCCAGCAGTGCGGCCTGTGGGATGACCTCAATGGTGGCTCCCGTGATCAGCGGCAGGAATACCTCCCACAGCGAATCGATGAAGTTGATGGAGGTTTTCTGGGCATAGATTTCACTTCCATCGCGTCGCTCGCGTTCGGGCAGCAGGCGACCGGTGAGCATTCGATGAAGGCCCGGCACGCCCTTGGGTCGACCGGTAGAGCCAGAGGTGTACAACACGTAGGCGGTATCGTTTGCAGAGGTCTTTGGATCAGTCCATGGCTGGTCTTGTCCGGTGATCTGGTCGATCAGCACGGTCCTGGCCTTTGGCAGATCAAGCAACGACTGCTGGCTCGAATGGGTTACCAGGACGCTGCAGCCGCTGTCGCGGGCCATGTAATCCAGGCGCTCGGTCGGGTAGTCCGGGTCCAACGGGAGATATATCCCGCCCGCCTTGAACACGGCCAGAAGCGCGACGATCTGGTCAAGCGAGCGCGGTAGGCAGATACCAACCACGCTGTTGCGCTCCACGCCGACGCTCTGCAGGTGGCCGGCAAGGGCCACCACTCGATTGCCGAGCTCACGATAGGTCAGCGCCTCATTCCCCGATCGGACGGCGATGCAATCGGGATGACGGGTGATCGCATCATCGACATGATGCTGGATGCTTCCCGCTGCTGCCACCAACTGCGGGCCCTGCCACTGTTCCAGCAAGGTCGATTCATCTTCGGCTGTCAGGATTGGAATATCCGTCAGCGGACGATCTGGATGGTTCCCAAT
>NZ_JBFULB010000589.1:0-1010 GCF_056400545.1 Stenotrophomonas sp. P5_A8
CACGGGAGGAGGAAGACATCTTCCGCGCCGTGGAGAACATGCTTGATACGCCGATGCATCTGCGCAGCATGACCAATTTCCAGAAGAGTCTGCCCAACATGGGTGACGACGGTTTGTATGCCCGCCTGCGCCGCTGGACCTCCGGCAACTCGCTGGGCTGGGTGTTCGACAATCCGGTTGACACCGTCGACCTGAGCCGGGCGAACATCATCGGCTTTGATTACACCGACATCATCGATAATCCTGAAGTACGCGTGCCGGTCATCAATTACCTGTTGCACCGTCTGGAGTCACTGATCGACGGCCGCCCGCTGATCTATGTCATGGATGAGTTCTGGAAGATCCTTGACGGCGAAGGTGGGCTGAAGGAATTTGCCAAGAACAAGCAGAAGACCATTCGTAAGCAGAACGGCTTGGGCATTTTCGCCACGCAGAGCCCGGAAGACGCGCTGAAGAGCGATATCGCTGCGGCGCTTATCGAACAGACTGCGACGCTGATCCTGCTGCCGAATCCGAACGCAAGCCGTTCGGACTACATCGATGGACTCAAGTTGACCGAAGCCGAATTCAAAGTGGTTACCGCGCTCGACGAACGTTCGCGCTGCTTCCTTGTCAAGCAGGGGCACGCGGCAAGCGTTTGTCAGCTGAACCTGCGCGGCATGGACGACATTCTGTCGGTGATCTCTGCCTCCACCGACAACATCGAAGTCATGCATCGCGTGATGCATGACGCTGCGCAGCGCGAGAAGGTCTCGCAGGCAGAGCTCACCCCGGAACAGTGGCTTGGCGACTTTTACAAGAAACGGAAGGGCTCGCGCCAGTCCTCACCCAGCACGGATGCTGTGGCCTGATTGCGTCTGACGGCCAAGGCTCGGGAACGAATTGACAATGGAGACGATGATGAACAACGCGAAGAATAACCGAATGAACGGCCGCAGCCCGCGCCGCACCCGGCTTGCGGCACTGGTCATGGGCGTGGCGATGTCGGTAAGCGCCACGTCGGTGAACGC
>NZ_JBFULB010000590.1:0-1006 GCF_056400545.1 Stenotrophomonas sp. P5_A8
GGCGCTGGCGGTCCTCGGCCCCACCCAGCAGAACAGCGTGGGCAAGTTGGCGCTGTACGGGCTGCTGCTGGGCACGCTGCTGTTCTCGGGCAGCCTGGTCGGCGGCGCGCTGTGGCAGTGGAGCACGCAGTTGGCCCCGATCGGCGGCACCGCGCTCATGCTGGGCTGGCTGGTGTACGGCCTGAACGCGCTGCGGCGCTGACATGCCGCGCTTCCGCCGCGGTTTCGATGTGCAGCACGCGCACGACTGGTTGAGTCGGCGCGATCGTCGGCTGGGCGCGTGGATGAAAAAGCTCGGCCCGATCAATGCGCAGCCGGGCTGGTCGAAATCCTTCGATCCGGTCGACGCGCTGGCGCGGGCGATCCTGTTCCAGCAGCTCAGCGGCAAAGCCGCCTCCACGATTGTGGGACGGGTGGAAGTGGCCATCGGCAGCGCGCGACTGCACGCCGATACGCTTGGCCGCATCGACGATGCCGCGCTGCGCGTGTGCGGGGTATCGGGCAACAAGGCGCTGGCGCTGCGCGACCTGGCCCGGCGCGAGACCGCTGGCGAGATCCCGGATCTGCGCCGGATGTCGGTGATGGAGCACGACGCGATCATCGACGCGCTGGTGCCGATCCGCGGCATCGGCCGTTGGACGGTGGAGATGATGCTGATGTTCCGCCTCGGTCGGCCGGACATCCTGCCGATCGACGACCTCGGCATCCGCAAAGGCGCCCAGCGCGTGGACAAGGCCGAGGCCATGCCGACGCCAAAGGAACTGCTGGCGCGCGGCGAAAAGTGGGGCCCGTACCGGACCTATGCCAGCCTGTACCTGTGGCGGATCGCCGACTTCACGGTGGATCCGAAGGTGAAGACCAACCGTTCGCAGACGTAAAACATCCGGTAGAGCCGAGCCATGCTCGGCAACGGCGCAGGACCCCGGTAGAGCCGAGCCATGCTCGGCTGCACGCAGAGCCCGGTAGAGCCGAGCCATGCTCGGCTGCGCGCAGAGCCCGGTAGAGC
>NZ_JBFULB010000591.1:0-993 GCF_056400545.1 Stenotrophomonas sp. P5_A8
AGCTTTGCTTCGCTCCCGACCTCGGCCAACCAGGAAGACCATGTATCGATGGCCGCACATGGCGCGCGTCGGCTGCTGGCGATGGCCGAGAACGCGGCCAACGTGGTCGGCATCGAACTGCTGGCTGCCGCGCAGGGCTGTGATTTCCACGCCCCGCTGCGTTCCAGCGACGCGCTGGAAACCGTGCGTGCGCGCCTGCGCGCGCAGGTGCCGACGCTGCAGGACGATCGCTATTTCCATCCGGACATGGTGGCCGCCACCACGCTGGTCCGCAGCGGCGCGGTGGCCGAAGGCCTGACGCACCTGCTGCCGCAGGTGGAGCCGCTGGCATGACCCTGCACCCGGAATGGTTGCAGGTGCACGAAGGCGAGGCGCCATTGATCGTCAGCTTTCCGCACACCGGCAGCGAGCTGCCGCACGACCTGATCGACCGTTACCACTCGCCGTGGCTGGCCCGGCGCGATACCGACTGGTGGGTGCACGATCTGTACGACTTCGCGCGCGGCATGGGCGCCACCACGGTGCGCTCGGCGATTTCGCGTTCGGTGATCGACCTCAACCGCGATCCCAGCGGCGTGTCGCTGTATCCCGGGCAGAACACCACCGGGCTGTGCCCGCTGACCACCTTCGACAACCAGCCGCTGTACCACGCGGGCATGGAACCGGACGAGGCGGAAATCGCGCGCCGTCGCGACACGTATTTTGCGCCCTACCACGATGTCCTGGCCGCGCAGATCGCGCGGCTGCGCCAGCGCCACGGCACCGTGGTGGTGTATGACGCACACTCGATCCGCTCACACATCCCGCACCTGTTCGACGGCGAACTGCCGCAGTTCAACCTGGGTACCGCCGGTCCGTCCGGTACCGTGGACACCTCCTGCGACAACACGCTCAGCGACGTGGTGGAGAACCTGTGCCGGATCAGTGGCCTGCCCCACGTGCGCAACGGGCGCTTCAAGGGTGGCTGGATCACCCGTCACTACAGCGGCATCC
>NZ_JBFULB010000592.1:0-990 GCF_056400545.1 Stenotrophomonas sp. P5_A8
GGTGTTGCCGGAACACTGTGAAGGGTGCATTCGGGCGCATTCGTCGTGGCGGGAAAGGCGCAGATTGCGCTGGCGCCGTAGGAACGGTGCATTCCTTTGGATTCATGGAGAATACCGATGTCGTGCAACAACCCTGGTTTGCTGCTGTCGATTACCGCCGGCGCCGCAATCGCCGCAGCGTCTCTTTTCATGTCCGCGCCCGCGCGCGCCGCTGGCGTCGAGCCGCTTGGTCTAAAGAGTGATGTTGAGCTCGATACCCTTTTGACACAGCGCGCACGGTTCTCACTCGAGCGCATCCCGCTACTGGACGGACAGTCCCGTAGCCGCCAGGTAAGTGCCTCCATGGATATCGCCGCCGGGGTGATCACGGTCCGACTGGATCGATCATTTGTGCCTGAAGACTACGGCCCATCTTTCGAAGACCAGAGAAGCATCATCAACAACGGCCTGATCCATGAAGCCGAGAAGTTTGCGCCGGTAGTAACGGTGGAGTACCTCTACGACGGGAAGGACATCTACCACTACTTTCCCGAGATCAAGGCCGCCGACGATGCTGCACGCGAGGCCGGTCGGCGCTGGCGAAACGGTGGCGGCGGCTCCGGCATGGCGTTCGTTGCGGCCGGTCACGGTTATTTTCTGAGCCATAGAACCAATAGCTGGGTGAGCTCGCGCGACGAGCATAATGGTGTCAATGAGGGGCTGCTGACGCCGTTGTACGCGAGTGAGCTCAAAAGTCTTATCGAGGTCCGCAGTCGCATGCCGGTGATCCGGCCACGCGTGCAGGATGCTGGACTGATTCATCCGGAGAGTGGCTTTGAATGGTGGACCATGGCCGCTCGTTATGCGATCGCGGAGCAATATCCAGGTGAGACGTCGATATGGAATACCCACGCAGGCAGCACCGCGTGGAACCGGGAGGAGCTGGAGGACATCAACAGCAGGCCAAAGCTCGCCAACCACGTGAAGGCGGAGATGGTCATCCATCTACAT
>NZ_JBFULB010000593.1:0-988 GCF_056400545.1 Stenotrophomonas sp. P5_A8
GAAGTTCCGGGCGCGCGCGGTCTCGCCTACGACGGCGATGATCAGCCGGGGGCGCTGGCCCGCAACCGTTGCAGGGCGGGTGGCGTCCTCGGCGACGGTCTGCAGGGGGCGCGATACGGCCATGTACCTGCGTTTGAGATAGCCGTTGGCATTGCGCACGACGGCTATGGGCAGCACCTGGTCCTTCAGCTGCCGGTTGTTGCGAAGCAGGGAGGCGTAGTCCTTGTAGAAGGCCAGAGACACCACAGTGAAGACCACCAGCGACGCCACGACATTGACCACCCATCCGCACGCGGTCCGCCATTTTCCCGCCGTGTGTCGAACCGGCAAGGACACCATCGCGGTGGCAGGCAGCACACCCAGCAACAAGAGCGTAAGCAGCAAGGGCGCGGAGACGTAGGAGGCGAGTTCGGCCTGGTTGGTCTCCAACGCGTTCTGCACCATGCTGCGATCGATCAGCACGCCGTAGTGGAGCATGAAGTAGGTGCACGCCGCGCTGATGATGACCAGCAGTGCCAGCAGCGGCTTGCGCAGGTAGGGCAGCGCCAGCAACGGCGTGAGCAGGATGTTGAACGCACAGAAGAGGAAGATCGGCAGGCTGATCAGGAACAGCACGCTGCGCGGCGTGTTCAGCGACAGGTGGGTCCATAGCGTTTGCCACAGTGCGATGTTCCCCGCGGTGGTGAAGAACAGCGCGGCGATCCAGGTCAATTGCACTGCGGTGAGCCGAATCGAGGTCAGACGTTGAAGCACGCGCATTCTTCCGTGAAGTGAAAAGTGCGCGCAGTATCGAAACGGGTGTATCAGGAAGTTGTCAGGGACGTGCTTCTGTCTTGCCTATGCCAACAGGATCACCGCCCAGACAGCACCGACCATCAGCAACGCCGTGGTCTGCGCGGCACTGCCCATGTCCTTGGCGTTCTTGGAGAGTGGGTGGATATCGAGCGAGATACGATCGACCACGGCCTCGATGGCGGAGTTGAGAAGC
>NZ_JBFULB010000594.1:0-980 GCF_056400545.1 Stenotrophomonas sp. P5_A8
CACCAAGGTGGTGCCGCGCTTCGCCCGTACCGGCGTGACCAACTTCTTCAGCAACCTGCGTGCGCCGGTGACCATCACCAACCAGGTGCTTCAGGGTAGGCCCGGCGATGCCTGGGACAGCCTGGGCCGTTTTGTCATGAACTCCACGCTGGGCCTGGGCGGCCTGTTCGATCCGGCCAGCAAGGCGATGGTGCCGCGCCGCAGCGAAGACTTCGGCCAGACCCTGGGTGCCTGGGGCTGGCGCGGTTCGCGCTACGTGGAACTGCCGTTCTTCGGCCCGCGTACCGTGCGTGATGTGTTCGGCCTGGCGGGCGACATTCCGCTCTCGCCGATCCGCACGATCGAAGAGGACAAGGTGCGCATCGGTCTGCAGGGTCTGCAGCTGGTGGACATGCGTTCGCAGCTGATGGCACTGGATGACATCCGCGACAGCGCCGTGGACGAGTACGCGCTGACCCGCGATGCCTGGCTGCAGCGGCGCAACTACCAGATCGAGAACGATCTGCGCGACAAGCGCACGCGCGGCAAGGATGCCGACGACACCGCGCCGATCCCGGTCGATGCGATGCCGATGCCGAACTGGGGCAACTGAGCCAGGGCGTACCTGCCAACGGTGGGTACCTACCCGCAGGAAGCCGACAAAAACCCCGCCTTGGCGGGATTTTTTTGGTTCCTCTCCCCGTACAGAGCGCGACTTGTTCCAACCGGCGTAACAGATTGGGCACGGCTGCACGCGTGCGGTCGGATAGTTCAGGCGCCGGTTGTGGATCGGGCGGCGTCTCCGCTCCGGTCTGTCGCGAGCGTGAGGGCCCCTTAGCGGCCGGTAGGCCCTTGGCGCAAATGTCCCCCGGCCGCGGGGCGGCCTCCTCCTTTATTTTGCCCAAGGGCCTACCGGCCGCTAAGGGGCTCGGCTCGCGGCGCAGGCGGAGCCCGGCTTTTTTGGCTCTGGTCGGTGGGTCGGGCGCTGGGCKCCCATGCCC
>NZ_JBFULB010000595.1:0-979 GCF_056400545.1 Stenotrophomonas sp. P5_A8
GTGGGTGAGGACATTGGCGCCGACGCGACCGGCATCGGCGAACGTCTGAGGGGCACCTGCAGCGGTAATCCAGACCGGTAGCTCCGCTTGCACCGGACGCGGCTGGGTACCGATCTCGACCACGTCGCCGACGCCGTTCTTTCGCGTGATGGTGCCGCCGCGCCAGAGCGTCCGGACGTGTTCGATCCCCTCGAGCATGGCCTGATGGCGCTGTTGGAAGTTGTCTGGCGCGAGTACGAAATCGTTGGGGACCCAGCCGGAGGCGAAGGAGAGGGCAACACGGCCACCGGAGAGGCGATCAACGACGGCCCATTCCTCGGCAACCCGAAGCGGGTCGTGCAGCGGAAGTACGACGCTGCCCGAACGCAGCTGCAGCGTCTTGGTAACCATGGCTGCGGCCGCGCTCAACACCGACGGGTTCGGGAATGCCGCACCCACCTCGGTGAAGTGCCGCTCTGGTGTCCAGATAGCGTTGAAGCCCATCTGGTCCGCTACTTTCACGCTTTCGATATACAGCGCCAGCTCATCGGTTCCGGGCGTGCTGGTGGCATCGGAGAAATAGAACAGGCCGAAGGGAGCCGGATCAGCTGCCGCGGCCGGTGTCGGGACCACGTAAGCCGCCAGTTGCTGGTCGTCGCCGTGGCTGACCACGATAGATTCGGCCACGCCGGGGTGTTGCTCCAGGGTGCTTTCGATCTCGCCGGGTTCGATACGAAACCCATGTTTGTTGATCTGACGGTCGGCGCGACCGCGATGCTCAAGGCCGATGCCATTCCGCCAGATGACGCGGTCTCCGGTGCGATACAGCCGTACACCCGGTTGGAGAGGTGAGTCGATGAAGGCTTTGGAGGTCAGCTCGGGATTGCCGAGGTACCCGGGCCCCAGACCGTGGCTGCTGACGTAGAGCTCGCCCTCCACGCCGTGCGGTACCGGTCGCATGTGTTCATCCAGCACATACACTTCTACGCCGGGCAGTGGC
>NZ_JBFULB010000596.1:0-977 GCF_056400545.1 Stenotrophomonas sp. P5_A8
CCCCGCCTGTACCGCAAGCCGAGCCCCGTAGCGGCCGGTGGGCTCCTGGGCAAAATAAAGGAGGAGGCCGCCAGGCCGGGGGACATTTGCGCCAGGGGCCTACCGGCTGCTGGCGGGGCCCTCACGCGCGCGGCATGCTCGAACGAAGACAACGCACCATATCCACGGTGCACCCGCATCACCGAGGCACACGCAGATGGCCGCGCTCAATCCGCTGCGGCCGTTGCAACAGGACGCTCGCCTCCATTGGGAGAGGAGCCTCTTTTGTTGGGGTGCATTCGCGGTGATCCGCGTCTGCATTGCTGCGGTTGCCGAGCATGGCTCGGCACTACCGATTCGCGTGCTTTTTTCTTCGCTATTGCAGAAAAAAGACTTGGCGCGCGCTTCACATCCGCGTAGAATTCGGCCTCCAGCATCGTGGGGCCATAGCTCAGCTGGGAGAGCGCCTGCATGGCATGCAGGAGGTCGGCGGTTCGATCCCGCCTGGCTCCACCAATCCAGACCTTAGGCCGTCTGGGTGTGTTGGAAACATTGATGAGTTTTATGCGTCCCCATCGTCTAGAGGCCTAGGACATCACCCTTTCACGGTGGCGACCGGGGTTCGAATCCCCGTGGGGACGCCACTCATCAACGACATCAGGCCCGGTTCGCCGGGTCTTTTTGTCACCGCCTCCAGCGGTTTCGTTTGGTCTTCCACAAACGTGAACAGGCAGGTATAGTAGGCGGCTCGCAGCATCAACGTGGGGCCATAGCTCAGCTGGGAGAGCGCCTGCATGGCATGCAGGAGGTCGGCGGTTCGATCCCGCCTGGCTCCACCACTTCTTCGGACACAGGCCGTCCGACAGAAGCCAAAATTCGGTTTAACGCGTCCCCATCGTCTAGAGGCCTAGGACATCACCCTTTCACGGTGGCGACCGGGGTTCGAATCCCCGTGGGGACGCCAGCTTCAAACAAACAGCCCTGACTTCGGTCGGGGC
>NZ_JBFULB010000597.1:0-976 GCF_056400545.1 Stenotrophomonas sp. P5_A8
CATCTCTCCCGAACTCAATTACCGAGCATCTCTCCCGAACTCAATTACCGAGAATACCTCCACTTGAAGATCGGCAAGTTCCTGCCTTGCTACAACGATCACATCACCGTCATCACTCTTCCATTGCGGCAACGAGACCTCGCTTGCTCCCGGAGAGTCGAGCCATTCATCCCCAGGGGGGCCGTATGAACGGAAATACTCGCAGGCTAACGCAGATATAAAAATGTAGTTCTTCATGAAATCTCCCCAACAAGAATCCTAACAACTTCGTCCTGCTCTTCCTTAAACGAGTTCGTAACACCGATTCGAGAAAAGTACGACATAAGTTTCTGAAGCAGGGACTGGGTAAGCATGGGCCTACACACGCCCACAGGAACATAGGCATCAGGATGATCAATTAGGTCCATCTTTGAACGACAAATATCGCGACGAGAAGCTACAGTCAAAGTCCGAAATGGAACTACGAATCCACTTTCAAGCACCCCAGGAATAGTAGGTATGATATAAATATCAGATCGACCGCCCTGCATTCTATTCGAAAGCACCTTCTTAATTTTTGCTGACAGCTTTTCGAGCCTTTTTGCAACCTGGCTGTCCTCAGACTTAAGCTTTATTAAATCTGGAGCGATGACATGTCCACTTTCAACCACGCGCGCCAATACCTCCACGGGTTGAACCAGGCAATTAATGAATGCCACATCTGGCTTGTGAATTCCCTTAATGTCAGCGCGCCAGCGCACCTCGCCTCCACGAACAAGCCACTCTCGAAGCGGCTCATTGGAAACCCCACCAATAGGGCTACTCATCGCATTGGCGATAGCCCTGACTTCAGCGAGAAGAAGATCCATAATTTCTTCGGCACAGTCCGGTATGGCGAATTTCCCAATGTACTCCCTAGCAGGCAGAACACTAAGGCAGAACAGGTCGTCGCGACCATTTGAGTTCAGCAGATCACAATCAGCACTAACTATAAACT
>NZ_JBFULB010000598.1:0-1548 GCF_056400545.1 Stenotrophomonas sp. P5_A8
GCTTGTGGCAGGCCCGTCAGAAGGCTGACGAATTGGGGATGCCGTACGATCTGTTCTGCGAAATCGTCATGGAGCGCTGGATCGTAGGCCGGAAGACGAAGCACCCACCATTGCCAAACCAGCTGCTTTCCGGGAAGTTGTTCGACGCATGGATGCGCGGACACCCCTCCTGGGCTGAGGCTAGTGAGCGGTTGTTCTTGCCCGTTTGGGATCGACGCTTCTTTATGGAGCCGTCCGGAGAAGATCCTGTGCATGCTGCAGCAATGCGGGCATTGCGTGCCGATGTGCTTCATGCAAAGGACGGGCCGGCCAAGCTGGCACGATATCTTGGGGTCGATGGTCCGCTGACAGAGGCGCGTGCCGGGGCGATGTTTGAAGCAGATATGGTCCGGGATGCGCTGGTGACTGTCGCCGTGCCTGCTGAGGTTAACGAGGCGCCTGAAGGATACGTTCCGGCGTGCATCGGCAATCGTAACGACGTGCGGGATATGCCCTGTCACAACTGCCCATTCACCGTCCAGTGCTCGAGCGTAAAGCGGAAGGTGACACGCGCGCTGAATGCCGCAGGCGTCTCAGGCGATCCCCGTGCTGATAGGAGGCGTGAGCAGAACCGGAACAGCCAGCGCAAGCATCGCGAGGAGCAACGGCGAAAACTGGCTGCATAGCGAGCGCCGACACGCACCTCGGGTCCAGATGCGCGCCCCTTCGGGGACGCGCAGGGGGTTAAGTCCGGAGTTGATTGAAAGAAGTTTGACGGGCGTTCAATTGAAGCGCCTGCAAGAGCTTCTAGCTACTCTCTGGTGCCTCTGTGTAGGGGTGTTGCTGTCTACCTCTGCGGCGTAAGTAACGGGCTTCCTGTGCGTGCTGGTGAGCATCCCAACTGCGCCATGTCGCCTCGCAGTCCCGGTTCTTCCGCTTTATCCAGACTGCTTGCGCCAGTGTAAAGTGATTTCAACAGGTCACCTCATCCATGGGTGATTTTTGGACTTCTAATGCAAGAAGGCCGGTGCGAGATCTGTGGCGCAACTTGGTGCATCGAGAGAAGCCGTTGCACGGACGAGAGTGGAGGGGCTGGAAGATTGATTGCAATCCGGCATGTCGTTCTTGCAGGCTGCATCCTGCCCCATGTGAAACGCTATCAAATCGCGTGCTCTTGGAGCCCTGTATGGCAGGTGCGGGCGGCGGTGCGTCTGCCAACGCCTGCAACAGTAAGGTGGACGGGCAAGTATGAAGTGTACGGTGAGGTTTGACTTTGTAGGGGCGGCAGAAAAGCGTAGCTTTCAGGTCTCATCCCCTGCGACCGATATGTTCAAGGATGCGTTAAACAATCGCCGGGATGACCACATGGACCGTTGGAAGTGGATGATGGCAAGGATGTACGCGCCAGCACTGGGGGCTTTGGCGCTGGGGTTGCTGTTGATGCTGCCCTTGGGGATGATACGGGAGAGCCAGTTGCTTTCAGAGATCTACGCAGTGGCGCGCCTGGCTCCGGCTTTGGCGATCGTGGCTTCGGTGATCTTTGGACTTATCGCCACTGTGAGGCTATGG
>NZ_JBFULB010000599.1:0-944 GCF_056400545.1 Stenotrophomonas sp. P5_A8
GGTCCAGGTAGGCGATCGCCAGTTCCAGGCGATCGCGACCGGCGGCCGGTACGCCGTGGCTGCTGTCGAGGTCGCTGCCGGTGCCGACGTCGAACGGTGCGAGGGCATCGTGAGCGGTGTCGGTGTCGGTCTCGGTGTCAGGGTGGGTGTCGACACGGGCGTCGGCGGCTGCGTTGCCTTCGTCGGGGAATTCGAACACGCCGCGGAACGCGGGCTGCGCGGCGGCCTCCAGCGCGTGCACCGGCGTCGGATCGACCGGACTATCGAGATCGGCGGCAGCGTAGCTGCGGGGGTCCGGGTCGGTGATGACGTCATCGACGACGGTGATATCGCGGTCCACGCCGTCCACCGTATCAACGGCGGCGGCGCGGTAACCCGGCTCAGGCTCGAGACTGAACACCGGCTCGCGGCGTCCACCATCAAGCACATACCCCGGCGGCGTTGCGTAGTCCTCGGTGACGTCCTCGACCGGATCGGCATCGTGCGGCTCCTGCTGCGCAGCCAGTTCGTCGACGTAATCGGTCGCGGGCACCGCCGCCGCCAAGGCGGTGGCATCCAGTCCGTCGCGACGCAACGGCGGCAAGGGTGACGGCTTGCGGCGACGGGCCACGGCCCAGCCGGCTACGACCAGCAACAGCACCGCCAACCCCAGCCAGTACCAGCCCGCACCGCCGGCCTCGCGCGCAGCCGGGGCCTGGCCCAGGCGCTGCTGGGCCGCGGCCAGGTCGCTGTCCTTCATCGCGATCAGCGACTGCTGCTGCTTCTCCAGTTTTTCGAGTTCGGCCACGCGGCCGCGCAGCTCCTGGATTTCGGCATCGCGGGTGGCGACATCTTCCTTGGCCTGACGCAGTTGTTCGTTGCCCAGCATGTCACCCTCACTACCGGCAGCGGTGCCGGTGGTTGTCCCTGCATTGTTGTCGGTGGCGGCGACCGCCGGGGCGATC
>NZ_JBFULB010000600.1:0-940 GCF_056400545.1 Stenotrophomonas sp. P5_A8
GGCCAAGCTTCAAGACAAGCCCGCTAACGCTTCGGATGCCTGATCCCAATCGCACGGAAGTGGCCGTGCATGATGCGTTCGTGCGCTTTGAAGATGCACAGGTCGGACGTCATACTCAGCAATGGCATGGGTTCTGGGGCGTCGTGCGCCCTTTGCGCTTCTGGGCTCGCGGCAGCTGCTATTACTCAAACTTCGGACCGACTGAGAGCGACTTCCGTATCTCTATCCATCAGAGCCACGTTGCGGACATTTTGCGCCGTTATAGCCTTTCGAATATCGAAGACTTGGCCGGGCACTATCTTCTTCTTTTTGATATCGCCAGGCAGTCAAATTCCCTGCGCTTCACGGCAGATATCAATTCTGTCAATCACATCGGGTTCCTCTTCAACGAGGAAAGCAATTAGCAAAGCCCGATCAGTTTAGGCATCTGAGCTCTATCCCCACGGGTCGCACCATGACGCGATATCTATAGAACACACACTGCGGCAACACAGAGCCGACAGCTGTCCTGAACAACACTGCTCGCGCCAGCCTTTATACCTCGCTCTTACTGGCACGAGATTTCCGCGCGGCAAGCACTGACGCCCGCTTCAACTGCGCTGAAAATTGCCCAGAGGCATAGCCGGGGAGCAAAACGGATGGCGTAAAAAGCGCCAGCGTGTCAACGCGCTCTTGGAGCGTCTCTGGCTCGCAAAATGCGGGAACCGGCAGACCATCCCTGTCCACATACACCCTGCGCAGCGTCGTCCCGGGCGGCTTGTAGTGCCCTGAGATGCGACCAATCACAGGCTCTGGCTGCTCAGGCTTCATCCCGGTTGCGGCCAGCGCCCGATCCAGGTGGGTGATGAGGTAGTGCCTAAATGCATGAAATCCCATGCCAGGATCAACAATGCCTTGGTCTTTCACATAGGCCGAGAACTGCCGACTGAGCTGCCTGCCC
>NZ_JBFULB010000601.1:0-937 GCF_056400545.1 Stenotrophomonas sp. P5_A8
CGCCCTACCACCCGCAACGCCCCGCCCCCCGTAGAGCCGACCGTTGGTCGGCTGCCTCAGCCCACATCCCCACACCCCGAATGGACATCGCCTGATTCTTTCCGCGCCAGGCCAGCCGCACTCTGATGGCATGCCCAGCCCACGCCTCCATCACGGCCGCCACTCCAGCGTAGGCAACATCTATGCACTGACGAGCGTCGTCCATTCCCGTGTCCCCCACTTTCGCCAGCCTTGTCTGGCACAGCACGTGGCGCAGGTAATGCAGGCGTTGGAGCAGGAACAGATGGTCCGCAACCTCGCCTGGGTGGTGATGCCGGACCATGTGCATTGGCTGATGCAGCTCCGACACGGGTCCCTCGGCGCCTGCATGCAGCGCTTCAAGTCACGCAGCAGCCTGCTCATCAATCGCCAATTGAACCGCAGCGGGCCTCTCTGGCAGGCGGGCTACTTCGACCACGCGCTGCGAAACGACGAAGACCTGCACCATCAGGCGGCCTATATCCTCGCCAACCCGGTCCGCGCTGGCCTGGCACATGTAATCKGCCAGTATCCCTTCTCGTGGTGTCGCTGGCCCATCGACGCCCTACCACCCGCAACGCCCCGCCCCCCGTAGAGCCGACCGTTGGTCGGCTGACGCACCTTGGGGCCRCTGATTGGTCGGCTRCCCCACGCAACGCGGCGGATCCTTCCGATACCGCGACGTCGGGGCGGAGGGCACCTGACCAACGGTCAGCTCTACGTCGGACGCTGCCGATGTCAAGCACCCGTAGAGCCGACCGTTGGTCGGCTGCTCCACCTTGGGGCCGACCGTTGGTCGGCCGCCGCACGCAACGCGGCGGATCCTTCCAATACCGCGACGCCGGGGCGGAGGGCAGCTGACCAACGGTCAGCTCTACGTCGGACGCTGCCGATGTCAAGCACCCGTAGAGCCGACCGT
>NZ_JBFULB010000602.1:0-928 GCF_056400545.1 Stenotrophomonas sp. P5_A8
GTCACACGCCATGGATGGCGTGTGCGAGCCTCCATGGACGGATTCACGGCGTGTCCCGCCATCCCACCCACACCGACCCCAACCCGTCGACAGTGAGCCGTTGCGGTTGCGGTTGCGGTTGCGGTTGCCGTTGCCGTTGCAGTCGCAGTCGCAGTCGCAGTCAAACGTGCAGCTGCCCGAAAAAACAAAAAGCCCCGCAATGCGGGGCTCTCCACTGTCCAGACAACGCGAACCGCTTACAACCGCTCGCGGATCGTCTGGCGCAGCGCTTCCAGATCCTTGGCGAACGCATCGATCCCCGTCGCCAGCTTCTCGGTCGCCATCGGATCGGCGGCCAGATCCGTCGCAAAGCGCGCCGCATCGATCGGCGTCACCGACACCGCTTCGGCCGCGCCGGCCACCAGCTTGCGCGACAGCGCGCCATGGTCGGCATCCAGCTTCTCCAGCAGATCCGGCGAAATCGTCAAACGATCGCACCCCGCCAGCGCCTCGATCTGCGCCGTCGAACGGAACGAGGCACCCATCACCACCGTCGGCGAACCGCGGCGCTTGAACTCGGCATACACCCCGCGCACGAACACCACGCCCGGATCGGCATCGATATCGGCCGGCGCCTGCCCATGGGCCACGTACCAGTCCAGAATGCGTCCCACGAACGGCGAAATCAGGAACGCCCCCGCCTCGCTGCAGGCCAGCGCCTGGGTCGGATTGAAGATCAACGTCAGATTGCAGTCGATACCCTCGGCCTGCAGCACCCGCGCCGCCTCCACGCCTTCCCACGTCGCCGCGATCTTGATCAGCACCTTGCTGCGCGGCACACCGGCCGCCTCGTACATCGCGATGAACTGGCGCGCCTTGGCCACCGTCGCCGCCGTATCGTGGGCCTGGTCGGCATCCACTTCCGTCGACACCCGGCCCGGCACCAGCG
>NZ_JBFULB010000603.1:0-917 GCF_056400545.1 Stenotrophomonas sp. P5_A8
GTCCATGTAAGCTCGCGTGCGCCATCCATGGCGTACGACGGTCCCGCGAACCCACACACCCCCRCCCTCGACRGTTGGYTGGTGCAGCCAGCGAGGCACTCCTGCGCATTGAAGAACGCGCCGCAGGCAAAAAGAAACCAAAAAAAAGCCCGGCTGTGGCCGGGCTTGAAGTGGTTTGCAACGGTTGCCAGCATTCACGCCGCGTCGAGGTGAGCACGACGCGTCTGCGCTTTGATCAATCGATCCATGGTGCGCAGCGACTTCTCTTCCAGGGCCAGCGCCGAGTCGACCCAGACCTTGGTGATTTCCAGCAGCTCGTCATAGCGCACGGCCTGGGCCAGATTGCGTGCCGCGTTCATGGCCAGATAGCTGCGCGGGACGCGCTGGTGCTGGCGGATCTGCTCCTGCACCGCCGCCACGCCCTGGCCCTTGGGCACCAGAATGTCCACCACGCCCATCGCGTACATCTCTTCGGACGAATACACCCGGCCTTCCAGAATGATCTTCTCGGCCAGCTGCGGTGCGACGCGCTTGCACAGGAACGAATAGGCACCCATGCCCGGGAACAGCCCGAACAGCACCTCCGGAAGCCCCATCCCGCAGCCTTCCTCGGCGACGATCGTGTGGCAGGCCAGCGCCATTTCCAGGCCGCCGCCCAAGGCATCGCCCTGAATCAACGCGATGGTGCGCACATCGCCACCGAAGCCGGTATGCAGGTGATGCACGCCTTCCACGCAGCGTTGCGCGTAGGCAAGCAGGCGATCGCGGTTGCCTTCGCGGATGAGGTGGGAGAACAGCTCCAGGTCACCGCCCAGGTTGTAGGCGCTGGCATCGGAGGCCAGCACGAAGTGACGCAACGCGCCGCTGTTGCGCTCGGCCGGGGAGAGGGTGATGGCATTCATGAAGCTCCACATCTC
>NZ_JBFULB010000604.1:0-912 GCF_056400545.1 Stenotrophomonas sp. P5_A8
AGATTGAGTGGATACGCGCCATGATCTCCGACCGCATTCATTCCCATTCCGCCCTCGCAGCCGCCGCCTACCGGGGCGGATTCGTGCTCACTGATCCCCGATCCGGCGTCAAACATGACTACCGGGGCAGGGCTGGAATCATCCAGGCCTGCTGCGTGGCTCCCTCTGGGGCGCCCGCTTGGACTAATGACCCGCAACGCCTCTGGGCCGCAGCAGAGGCGGCAGAGCGCCGCCGCAACAGTACCGTTTGCCGTGATTTCACCATTGCCTTGCCGCACGAGCTCGATGACCGCGAGCGTTGGGACCTGGTTCTCGACATCTCGCATGCACTGATCAAGCGATATGGCTTTGCGCTACAAGCGAGCCATCACCGGCCAACCAAGGACGATCCTCGCTACTTCTACGCTCATCTGTTGGCGACCACTAGGCGCATGGAGGCCTCTGGGCTGGCAGCCAAGACGCGAGTCCTGGACGGGCGTATCAACGGCAAAGGCGAGATTGAGTGGATACGCGCCATGATCTCCGACCGCATTCATTCCCATTCCGCCCACAGCACCGCTCAGGCGAAGGCAGATCGCAGTGAACTGAGCCAGCGAATTGCAGTGCGTCGAGATGAGAGGATCTTCGTGAAAGGGTTGGCGAGCTTTGAGCAGCTCTTGGAGCACTACCGTAAGGCAGGCAGCCTTGTGGCAATCCCTGAGGGGCACACATCTGAGCAGGCGCGCCGAGACAAAGGCGTCGGAGCGATCAACGCGGTTGCGAGCGGCATCGAGCTTGCGCCGTCTCCGTTAGCAGGCTCTCTGAGTGATAGAGAGATCAGTGCAGGTATGGACGGCGAAGCTCAGTCAATAGCTCAGGTAGGGACACAAGGCCCTCAAGATAGGAATTGAGCGCCGTTGCCATGTGCTGGTC
>NZ_JBFULB010000605.1:0-908 GCF_056400545.1 Stenotrophomonas sp. P5_A8
CTAATAGAGACACTTGGCCAGCGGCTCTGTCGATCATTGTTTCACTACACACGGTCCTTGGCCAGCTTCTGCGGCTTTGACACACCCAAATAATCATCCCAGCATGCCAAGTCTGCACTTGGCGAATGCAACCCGATTATCACAATAACCACGTCATGGTGAGCGTCCATGACGACAAATCGCAATCTTCTGCCATATCCCTTGGAGTATGGCATCGACCAATAGCCACGCATTGTTCTGAATAGCCGCTCCGCCAGGGGGCCTGCCGCCACTGGGACGACCACAGGTTGATTCTTTTCCGGATGGATCTTCGCGCCAGAAGGAAAGTATGTTCGATGACGAAGAGGGTTGCGCCTTAGCTCTGCATAGTCGACTGAGTCGTCGAATGACTTGGCGTCGAAGGTCCAGGCGACCGGTCGCGTCCTTGTCAGCGGAATGTATAGAGTGTTGACTGACACGCCAAACGAGCTCGATTCGCTGGCGCAGGTCATCCGCAGTGAAGCGGAGCTCCTCATTCCAATGGGGTGCCACGGCATCCCATTGCGGCTCTTTTACCATTGCGCCCTCGCTCACCTAAACCTCCCTAGTTACGTTTGACTCTTTCACTTCGGGTGGGATTCTTGCGAACTGCGTGGACATTCGTGGGTCCAGCGCCACAACTGCACCCGGCCCGCCTGCTCGGCCGAACTCAGAACTGCCTTCTCTCCATGCATCCAAAACCGTTCGTCGATCAGCCCTTCGCTTCTTGTTCTGATGATATACCTCAGAAACCAAGACAAGAGGCCGGCACTGACGCATAACGCCCTGGATTTGAACTCGATACACCAGTATTTAAATGGAGCTTTCGCGTATCGCGAAAGGTGCAAATAGGAACGCGTGACTATTCGAGCAMCGCTGAAATGCCGTCC
>NZ_JBFULB010000606.1:0-903 GCF_056400545.1 Stenotrophomonas sp. P5_A8
GGCGGCGCCAGCAGGCGCCGCCTTTTGCATGGGCCATCATCAATCGCAAGGAGCTTTACATGTCCACTTCCAGCGGGCTGCCCCCGTCCATCATCGTTTCCAGCCACGACATGGATCGGCTGGATGCCATGCTCGACTCCCCGGCGGTCAGCCAGACCGCCGCGGCTGCGGCCCTGGCCGCCGAACTCAACCGGGCCACGGTGGTGGCGCCGGAGCAGATGCCCGAGGGCATCGTCATGATGCATTCGCGGGTGGAATGCGAAGATGAGCTGCAGAACGAGAAGCACGTGCTGACGCTGGTCTACCCGCGCGAAGCCGATGTCGAGCAGGGCAAGGTGTCGATCCTTGCGCCCGTGGGCACCGCGCTGCTGGGCCTGGCCGTCGGCCAGACCATGGACTGGGATGCACCGGGTGGCCGCAAGCTGCGCTTGCGTGTGACGGCGGTCCACAACCAGCCCCAGTCCTGAATTCCCTGCCGCTGCGCAGGTTCCCCGTTTCGTACCAGGAGTCGCAATGAACACCGTTTCTCCGTCCAAACTCACCCAGCTGCGTGATCTGTCCGTCGTGGTCGCCGATACCGGTGATTACGAAGCGATCAAGCGCTTGAAGCCGGTCGACTGCACGACCAATCCGACCCTGGTGAAGAAGGCGCTGGATCTGCCGGTGTATGCGGACCTGATCGAGACGGCACTTGCGTGGGGCCGCGAGCAGTCGGGTGAGCGCGAGACGATCGTGCACGCGGTGGCCGATCGCCTGACCGTTGGCGTGGGCACGCTGCTGAGCACGCTGGTGCCGGGCCGGGTGTCGACGGAAGTGGATGCCGCCCAGGCCCACGATACGGCGGCGACGGGGGCCTAGGCGCGCCAGTTCATCGCGATGTACGAGGCGGCCGGTGTGCCGCGC
>NZ_JBFULB010000607.1:0-895 GCF_056400545.1 Stenotrophomonas sp. P5_A8
CCTCAAGAACCCGCCGTATTTCGAGGGCATGACCATGCAGGTCGGCCACATCGACGACGTGCACGGCGCGCGGGTGATGGGCCTGTTCGGCGATTCGATCACCACCGATCACATCTCCCCGGCCGGCAACATCAAGAAGGATTCGCCCGCCGGGCGCTTCCTGCAGGAACGCGGCGTGCAACCGGCCGACTTCAACAGCTATGGCAGCCGTCGTGGCAACGATGACGTCATGGTCCGTGGCACCTTCGCCAACATCCGCATCAAGAACCTGATGTTCGGTGGCGAGGAAGGCGGCAACACGCTGTACTTCCCCAAGGACGGCGGCGAGCCGCAGAAGCTGGCCATCTACGACGCGGCCATGAAATACAAGGCCGAAGGCGTGCCGCTGGTGGTGTTTGCCGGCAAGGAGTATGGCACCGGCTCCTCGCGCGACTGGGCGGCAAAAGGCACCAATCTGCTGGGCGTCAAGGCGGTCATCGCAGAGAGCTTCGAGCGCATCCATCGCTCCAACCTGGTCGGCATGGGCGTGCTGCCGCTGCAGTTCAAGGCCGGCGAGAACGCGCAGAGCCTGGGTCTGGACGGTTCGGAAACGGTCGACGTCACCGGCCTGCAGGACGGCGTCAGCAAGACCGCCACGCTCACTGCGACCAAGGCCGATGGCACGACGAAGACCTTCGAGGCGCACGTCATGCTGCTCACCCCGAAGGAAGTGGAGTACTTCAAGCACGGCGGCCTGCTGCAATACGTGCTGCGCCAGCTGGCGGCGAAGGGCTGAAACGCGCCACCGCGGCCCGCCCGCAACGCAGGCGGGCCGCCCGGTAGTGCCGAGCCATGCTCGGCACCGGCAACCTCCAGCCATCCCCAGCCCCCGGTAGTGCCGAGCCATGCTCGGCAC
>NZ_JBFULB010000608.1:0-888 GCF_056400545.1 Stenotrophomonas sp. P5_A8
GAAAGTCGTGCGTTCCAAGCGCGTGTCATCGAACGCCAGAAACGAAAAAACCCGCTTGCGCGGGTTTGATCATTTACCGAGTCGTGGTGCCCAGGAGAGGACTCGAACCTCCACGAAGTTACCCCCGCTAGCACCTGAAGCTAGTGCGTCTACCAATTCCGCCACCTGGGCGACTCAGGCGGAGAATTATGCGGAAGCATTCGAACACTGTCAATGCATGCCCAAGCCACATCCGAGCGAGAGCGCTGGCGGGTGGCGCGGCGCGGCTTGACCGGGGCGGCAGAGACTGAAAATACTCGCCCCACTAAGCAGCAAGGCGTTCCCATGGCGACCCCGATCCTGCATGTCCACCCGCTGTCTTCGTGCTGCCAGAAGGTGCTGATCGCCGCCCGCGTGCTGGGTGTGGCGCTGGACGAGCGCCTGTTGAACCTCGGCGACCCGGTCGAGCGAGCCGCGTTCCGGGCGCTGTGGCCGCTGGGCAAAATGCCGCTGCTGGTGGAGCAGGGCGCGCCCATCGGCGAGACCAGCATCATCATCGAACACCTGCAGCTTCATCACGCCGCCGACGGTAGGCGGCTGCTTCCGCAGGACCCGGCGCAGGCCCTGGAGGTGCGGCTCTGGGACCGGGTCTGCGACCTGTACGTGATGACCCCGATGCAGGCGCTGACCGCTGCCCTGCTGAAGCCGGGCAGCGACGGGAATGGCGCTGCGACCGAGGCCGCCCGCGCGACCCTACTGAACAGCTATGCCCTGTTGGACCAGCAGTTGGACGGGCGTCGCTGGCTGGCGGGCGAAGCCTTCACCCTGGCCGACTGCGCCGCGGCGCCGGCATTGTTCTACGCCGTGGCTTACGTGCCGCTGCCGGATGCGCATGCGGCACTGTCTGCC
>NZ_JBFULB010000609.1:0-880 GCF_056400545.1 Stenotrophomonas sp. P5_A8
GCTTGAAGCGGCTCGACAGCAGGTCGGCGTAGACGCCTTCGCCGCGCATTCGACTGCCGAATTCGCTGTTGTAGTCCTTGCCACCGCGCAGCTGGTTGATGGTGCTCATCACGTGCGTGGCGCGGTCCGGATGATGGGTGTCCAGCCAGTCGCGGAACAGCGGGGCAACTTCAAGCGGCAGGCGCAGCAGCACGTAGCCGGCGGTGGATGCACCGGCATCGCGCGCGGCTTCCAGCACCGCTTCCAGCTCGGCATCGTTGATCCACGGAATCACCGGCGCCACCATCACCCCGACCGGGATGCCGGCGTCATGCAGGCGGCGCATCGCGCGCAGGCGGGCGTGTGGTGCCGAGGCACGCGGTTCCAGTTTTGCCGACAGGTGCGGGTCCAGCGAGGTCACCGAGAAGTGCACGCTGACCAGGTTCTGCTCGGCAAGGGGCGCGAGCAGGTCGATGTCACGCTCGACCAACGCGTTTTTGGTGATCAGCGAGAACGGATGCCGGGTTTCCAGCATCACCTCGATCAGTTGGCGCGTCAGTTTGAGCTTGCGCTCGATCGGCTGGTAGGCATCGGTGTTGATGCCCAGCGCGATCGGCTGCGGCACGTAACCCGAGCGCGAGAATTCCTTGCGCAGCAGCTGCGGCGCGTTGGTCTTGGYGAACAGCTTGGTCTCGAAGTCCAGGCCAGGCGACAGATTGAGGTAAGCATGGGAGGGGCGCGCGAAGCAGTACGAGCAGCCGTGTTCGCAGCCCCGGTACGGATTGACCGACTGACTGAAGCCCACGTCCGGCGACTTGTTGCGGCTGATGATGCTGCGCGCGGTCTCGGCACGCACTTCGGTACGCAGACGCGGCGCGGCGAATTCTTCGCTCTCCTCGGC
>NZ_JBFULB010000610.1:0-875 GCF_056400545.1 Stenotrophomonas sp. P5_A8
AGGTCGTTYATCGCGCGAASGGCAGCCGAGCGTGGCTCGGCTCTACCYGGCCGTKAGGTCGTTYATCGCGCGAAGGGCAGCCGAGCGTGGCTCGGCTCTACCTGTCGCGCGCGACACATTGGCTACCGCCGCACGATCGCCAGCACGTCATCCAGCAACGCCGCGGCGGTGACCTCCGCGCCCGCGCCCGGGCCTTGGATCAACAACGGCTGGGCGGGGTAACGATCGCTGTGAATGGCCACGCGATTGTCGGTCTGCGCGCCACCGGCCAGCGGGTGATCCAGCGGCAGGATGCGCAGGCCCACCGACGCACCGTCGTGGTCGAAACCGCCGACGAAGCGCAGGCATCCATTCTGCTCGCGGGCCTGCTGCCAGTAAGCCTGCAGCGGGGCGTCCAACAACGCCAACTGTGACACGGCCGCGTCGGTCGGCAGCGCGGCGAGCGCCGCAGGCACCAGCGAGGCGACCTCGACCTGCTCGGCCCGCAACGCGATGCCGCTGGCGCGCGCCAGGATCAGCAGCTTGCGGCGCACGTCCTCCCCGGACAGGTCCACGCGCGGATCCGGTTCGGTGTAGCCGGCCGCAGCCGCCTGCCGCACCCAGTCGGAGAACGCACGCTGGCCGTCATAGTGATGGAACAGCCATGCCAGCGAACCGGACAACACCCCTTCCACGCGATGGATGCGATCCCCCCCGGCGACCAGCGCGCGCAGACTGCTCAGCAGCGGCAGGCCGGCACCCACGGTGGCGCTGTCGCCGTACTGCGCATCGCCTTCCTCGCGGCCGTCGGTGATGGCCTGCGCACGTGCCAGCTGCGCGCCCTGGCCCAGCTTGTTGGCGGTGACCACGTGCACACCACGGGCCAACCACTGCTC
>NZ_JBFULB010000611.1:0-871 GCF_056400545.1 Stenotrophomonas sp. P5_A8
CCATATCTGAAAGCCCGTGCGCTGGGCAGAGGTGCGCGGGTTTGCGGGACACGCTGCAAGTACGTCCCTGTAAGCTCGCGTGCGCCATGGAGGGCGCACGCGAGCCTCCACGGATGGATTTACGGCGTGTCCTGCCAACCCACCCGTCCCGCCCAAGCCAGGCAACGGCCGTCCTCGCAGCCGTTGATCTGGCTCTTCGCTTCAGGCATCGACCTACCCGCACGTCCAAACTACGCGCGCGACGAGGGATGCATCACCGTGTTCAACGCGCGCAGCCCGGTATCGGTGGTGCTGCAGGCGAAGCGCTGATCGTTATCGCGCAGCCACCCATGGGGCGGCTCTACGCCGGTTCAGGCCGGCACCATCCACCAGGCGGCCACGGCGAGGATCGCCGGCACGGCCTGGATGAAGAAGATGCGCTTGTTGACGCTGTACGCGCCGTAGCAGCCGGCCACGATCACGCAGCCCAGCGAGAAGTTCACCAGCATCGGCAGATGATCGAACACGCCCCAGAACAGGCCGGCGGCCAGGAAGCCGTTGTACAGGCCCTGGTTGGCGGCCAGCACGCGGGTGGCCTCAGCCTTCTCCGGCGTGTTGCGGAAGGTCCTCAGACCGAGCGGCCGGGTCCACAGGAACATCTCCAGCACGAGGAAGTACACGTGCAGCAGGGCGACCAGCAGGGTCAGGGTCAGTGCGGTCCAGTACATGGGCAGGCCTCGATGGGATGCGGAGAGCTTACTCCGGGCGCTCGGCCGGCAGCTTCTTTTCCTCGCGCAGCAACCCGAACGCGGCCGTGGTCATGATCCCGGCCACCACCAGGCCACCGGCGAACACCGCATGCGACCCGAACAGCGACAGCCCCTTGTGGACC
>NZ_JBFULB010000612.1:0-870 GCF_056400545.1 Stenotrophomonas sp. P5_A8
GCAGGCCAAGGCCACGCTGGAAGGGTTCATGGCCGGCAAGCAGGCTGAAATGCAGGCCCAGGCGTCGGCCAAGGCCGGTACCAACCGGACCGAGGGCAATGCCTTCCTGGCCAAGAACAAGACCGTGCCGGGCGTAGTCACCACCCCGTCGGGCCTGCAGTACCAGGTGCTGCGTCCGGGGTCGGGCGAGCGTCCGATGCCGACCAGCAAGGTCCGCGTGAACTACGAAGGCAAGCTGCTGGACGGCACCGTCTTCGACAGCAGCTACGAGCGCGGCCAGCCGATCGAGTTCGGCCTGGACCAGGTCATCAAGGGCTGGTCCGAAGGCGTCTCGCTGATGCCGACCGGGTCCAAGTACCGCTTCTGGATCCCGGGCGAGCTGGCCTACGGCGAACAGGGCACGCCGGGCGGTCCGATCGGTCCGAACGCGACGCTGACCTTCGACGTCGAACTGCTCAACGTCCTGCCGTAAGCGAAACTGGAGTCCCCACGGACATGCGTGTAGCGATTTTCGGTACCGGTTACGTCGGTCTGGTCACGGGTACCTGCCTGGCCGATGTCGGCCACCAGGTGGTCTGCGTCGATATCGACCAGGCCAAGGTCGATGGCCTGAACCGTGGCGTCATCCCGATCTACGAACCGGGCCTGGAGCCGATGGTCAAGGCCAATCACGCCGCATCGCGGCTGGCCTTCACCACCGATGCCGCCAGCGCGATCACGCATGGCCAGGTGATTTTCATCGCCGTGGGCACGCCACCGGACGAGGACGGCAGCGCCGACCTGCAGTACGTGCTGGCGGTGGCCCGCACGATCGGCACGCACATGGCCGTGCCGACCGTGGTGGTTAACAAGTCGACCGTGCCGGTAGGC
>NZ_JBFULB010000613.1:0-861 GCF_056400545.1 Stenotrophomonas sp. P5_A8
GGCCGTAGCCGACCCAAAGMGCAGCCGGCCAGCGGCCGGCACTACCGGTGSTCAGATCACCACKGGTCTTCCAGCTTCTGCGGCTTGCACGCCACCCACGAGGCGGTCAGCAGGATCACGGCGCAGACCACCAGGAACCCGAACGGCAGATACCACGCGCCGCTGATTTCATGGAGCCAGCCGAACAGGAACGGTCCCAGGCAGCTGAAGGCGTAACCGACGCCCTGCATGAACCCGGACAACGCCGCCGAGCCGGCCGGGGTGCGGGTACGCAGGTTGATCAGCGTCAGTGCGAGCGGGAACGTGGACGGCCCGATGCCCAGCAGGATCGCCCACAGCCACGGTGCCTTCATCGGCGCGAACAGCAGCCCGGCGAACGCGATCAGGAACGCGGAAAAACCGATCAGCACCAGCGGGAAGGGATTGCGCAGGCGCACTGCCAGCGCGGGCATGGTCAGCGACGGCAGCAGGCCGCACGCGGCGAAGATGGCGACCATGATCCCGCCGAACCCCGGCGTGGCACCGGCTTCCACCACGATGCGCGGCAACCAGGTGAACATCGAGTAGGTCATCAGCGAGGTCATGCCGAACATCAACGTCATGCCCCAGCCCAGCGGCGTGCGCCAGACCTTGCCGTGCGGCTGCGCAGCCGGATCGGCGGCGGAGTCCAGCGGGTCCGGATGCGGGCGGCGGCGGGCCAGCATCATCCACGGCAGCGCGGCAGCCAGGGCAAGGATCGACCAGATGCCGAGCGAGACGCGCCAGCCGGCGCTTTCGGCCAGCGGCACGGCGAGCAGGGCGGGCATCATCGTGCCGATCTGCAGCACGGTGATGTACAGCGTGCTGACGGTGCCGACGCGG
>NZ_JBFULB010000614.1:0-846 GCF_056400545.1 Stenotrophomonas sp. P5_A8
GCGTCAGCACAACCGCCGGCGGCAGTTGGCGTCAGCACAACCGCCGGCGGCAGTTGAGGTAACCAGGGACCTCAGGCGCGGGTCAAGGGCGCTCGACGGCGTCCACCGGCACGACCGGTGCGACCGGGCCATCGTCCACTTCGCCTTTGGCCACCAGCGTGGTCAAGGCCAGATCGCCGGTGACGTTGAGTGCAGTACGGCACATGTCCAGGAAGTGGTTCACGCCCAGGATCAGACCGATGCCGAGGGGGTTCACCCCGACCATGGCGCAGATCATCGCCACCACCGGCAGCGAGCCGGACGGCACACCGGCGGTGCCGATGCCACCGAGGATGCAGACCGCCATCACCATCACCTGCTGGCCGATGCTCAGGTCCACGCCGAAGAACTGCGCCAGGAAGATCACCGTGACACCCTCGAACAGCGCGGTGCCGTTCTGGTTGGCGGTGGCACCAACGGTCAGCACGAAGCGCGAGACTTTCTGCGGCAGGCCCATCTGGTCGGCCACGCGCAGCGCGGTCGGCAGGGTCGCGTTGCTGGAGGCGGTGGAGAAGGCCATCACCGTCGCTTCCTGGGTATCGCGGAAGAACGACAGCGGCGAACGCCCGGACAGCCACACCGCGGTACCGTAGGTCACCACCATGTGCAGGCCCAGTGCCAGCACCACCACGCCCACGTACGCCCCCAGGCGGATGATCAGGTCGAAGCCGAACAGCGCGGCCAGGTTGAACATGAAGCAGGCCACCGCATACGGGGCCAGGCGGATGACCAGGTTGATCAGGGTCATCGAGACTTCGAACACGCCTTCGATGGCGCGGCGCAGCGGGGCGACCTTCTCTTCGGGGC
>NZ_JBFULB010000615.1:0-845 GCF_056400545.1 Stenotrophomonas sp. P5_A8
GCAATGACTAGGTCGGCCTCGAGCAACTCGTTGATGATGGTCGACTGAATGACGTCGCTGCCTTGCCTATTTGCAGTCTCCACGACGAAGCCCGCGCTAATTCCCGCAGGCGTCAACAGGCTGCGCAGGACTTCTGTAAAAAACCCTTTGGGGCGGCTGGGGTTTCTTTCTACAAAAGGCATAATGATGAATGCCTTGAGGGTCCGGTCGCTAGCGCCCTTGGGGGCACCCAAGATCACTGTCGAAGGACGTTCTCCAGTTGGAGCATCAACCGTGCCGTAGTCTACAGAGCCGTCCGTTATCCCCAGTTCGGTACAATTTTCTCGAAAGATCGTTGAAAATTCTTCATGATACCTGGGGGCCAATCGGAATTCTCGTTCCAGAGTATTGCCGAGATACTTCATTTCGGGCAAATTTGCACCCTTGTAGTGCTCTAGAACCCTGTCGAAGATGGGAATTCGTCTAAAGGCATCGACCTTTTTGGCGTGCTCCAATTCAGCGTTCGAGGCATACAGGATTTCTGTGCCCAATTCGGCGATAGATATTGCTGCGCTATCTCGAGTGCCTTCGGTTAGTCCGTAGTCGCGCGAAGCTGCGGTTAGATAGAAAAATTTTGCCGACATACCTAGACCGAGGGCCTTCGCAACCTCCGATGGCTGCCAAGGGTTTCCACCGTTGAAATCTCGAATAGCCTGAGCCACTCTCAACGCATCAATGACGGTATGTATGGGGTAGGTTCGTCTGCTGTAAGATCCGCCTGCTCGGCTACTTTATTTATCACTCACCTTCTTTGGAGGTGCTTTACGAGACAAGGTTGCTTTCTTTGCGACCGGGCTCTTTACATT
>NZ_JBFULB010000616.1:0-829 GCF_056400545.1 Stenotrophomonas sp. P5_A8
ACCCTGCTCGCGCTGGCCGCCGGCCTGGCCCAGACGATGGACCAGCAGCGCTATCGCGAGATCATCATGACCCGTGCCACGGTCAGCGTCGGCGAAGACATCGGCTTCCTCCCCGGTACCGAGGAAGAAAAGATGACCCCGTGGATGGGCGCGCTGACCGACAACCTGGAAGTGCTCACTCACACTCAGGAAGGCGGTGCGTGGGGCCGTGCGGCGACCAACGACCTGATCGCCAGCCGGATCAAGATCCGCTCGCTGAACTTCATGCGCGGCCGCACCTTCCTGTCGCGTTACCTGATCCTGGACGAAGCACAGAACCTCACCCCCAAGCAGATGAAGACCCTGATCACCCGTGCCGGTCCCGGCACCAAGATCGTCTGCCTGGGCAACGTCGAACAGATCGACACCCCGTACCTGACCGAGACCACCTCGGGCCTGACCTACGCGGTGGACCGCTTCAAGAACTGGCCGCACAGCGCGCACGTCACGCTGCGCCGTGGCGAGCGTTCGCGCCTGGCCGATTACGCCTCGGAGGTGTTGTGAACCATTCCCTGTCCCGTGCCGTCCTGCCGCTGGCGCTCGCCGCGCTGGCGGCCGCCTGCACGCCTGCCAATACACGACCGGGCGCCAGCGTCCCGACCACGGTCAAGACCGGCCAGTCCTGGGTGGTGACGCGACCGATCGTCGCCGCCCAGGTCCTGGACACCTGCTCGCGCGACAGTCCCGGCCGCGAGGCCGGGCGGGTCACCGGTTACTGGGCGCCCAGCCGCAAGGAGGTCGAACAGCTCGAAGCCCAGCTTCCGTCGCTCGACGCGCAGGTGCCCAAGGC
>NZ_JBFULB010000617.1:0-824 GCF_056400545.1 Stenotrophomonas sp. P5_A8
CAGGCCCAGGCCCGCGTGCATGCGCGCGCCATCGCGGCGATGATAGGGGGGAGCGGGTCCCCCCTCCCCGCAGTGTCGATCGCCATGACTACAGTTGCTTCCGTACGTGAAGAAATCGCCAGCGCGCTGACCCACGGGCTCGGCGCGGTGGCCGCGCTGGCCGCCAGCGCTGTGCTGATCACCCTGGCCGCCATCTATGGCGACGGCTGGCAGTTGGCCAGCGCGATCGTGTTCGGGGTGGCGTTGCTGCTGCTGTACACGGCCTCCACGCTGTACCACGCGATCCAGCACCCGGTCGTCAAGGGTCGGCTGAAGGTGTTCGATCACTGCGCCATCTACCTGCTGATCGCCGGCACGTATACGCCGTTCACGCTGATCGGGCTGCGTGGCGGTCCGTGGGGCTGGGGCATGTTCACCGCGATCTGGGTGCTGGCCTTTGCCGGGGTGATCTTCAAGCTGTTCTTCACCGGGCGCTTCAAGCTGCTGTCGACGATCATCTACATCGCGATGGGCTGGATGGTGATGGTGGCGATCAAGCCGATGTGGGCCTCGATCGATGGCTGGACGTTGGGTTGGCTGCTCGCTGGCGGGCTGTCCTATACGTTGGGCACGTATTTCTACCATCGCGAATCGATCCGTTATTCGCACGCGATCTGGCATCTGTTTGTGATCGGCGGCAGTGTCTGTCATTTCGTCGCGGTGACTGCGCAGATTCTTTGAGGGTGTTGTTTTTTTCGGCAACTTTTTAAGGTCAAGGTCAAGGTCAACTTCAACTGCTGGAGCCGGTTGGCCGGTGCTGTCGGCCGGGTCGGGGCGGGTGGGTT
>NZ_JBFULB010000618.1:0-812 GCF_056400545.1 Stenotrophomonas sp. P5_A8
CCCATGGGGTGGCTCTACCGGAGGTGTGTCGCGGGCCCGGTGATCACGGGGTGCGCCGCAACCGCGCCAACGCCAGATAGATCGCCGGCGTCGTGTACAACGTCAACCACTGGCTCACCAGCAACCCGCCTACGATCGCGATGCCCAGCGGCTGGCGCATCTCCCAGCCCTCGCCAGTGGCCAGCATCAACGGCAACGTGCCCAGCAGCGCCGCCACGCTGGTCATCAGGATCGGCCGGAAACGCAGCCGCGCCGCTTCGCAGATGGCGTCGTACGACGGCAACCCGCGCTCGCGTTCGGCCGACAGCGCGAAGTCGATCATCAGGATGGTGTTCTTCATCACCACGCCCACCAGCAGGAAAAGCCCCAGCAGCGAGATCAGGTTCAACGCATTGCCGAACGCCATCAGTGCCAGCAGCGCCCCCACGCCGGCCGAGGGCAGGGTGGACAGGATCGCCAGCGGTTGCAGGAAGCTCTCGTACAGCACACCCAGCACCAGGTACACCGCCAGCATGGCACCCACGATCAGCCACAGCTGCCGCTCGCGCAGTTTTTCGAAGCCACCGGCCTCGCCACTCAGCCTGGCCTGCACATGGGTAGGCAACATGATCCCGGCCATCGCCCGGTCCACCGCCTTCACCGCCTGGTCCAGGGTGACGCCCGGCGCCAGCGCGAACTCGATCCACACCGAGGCGAACTGCTGGCTGTGGTAGATGCGGTCCGGCGCCATGCCATAGGACCAGCTGGCAATCGAGGACAACGGCAGGCGCTGGCCGTCCTTGCCGATCACGTGGATCTGGTCGAGCGTGGAC
>NZ_JBFULB010000619.1:0-807 GCF_056400545.1 Stenotrophomonas sp. P5_A8
CCTCTCAGTGGAGCTGGCAAGCTGCCCAACCTCTTCAGGGCGGACAACCACCAACAGGCTCAGCTTGGGAAGCTTGATTGGCCGAGGGTGGCGCTGACCATCCAGGAATGGGGTGCTTCCCTGCCGTGTTGGACCATTGAGGCCAGGATTTGGACAAGCCCGACTGCGTCGACCACCGAGAGCTTCCGAACCTGCTCCGATGCCCCACTGACGGAGACGGATGACCTGGGCGATACAGCGGAGCTCAACACGTCGGCCCTCTGGAAGGGGCGGGACACGCTGACGGGCATTCGAGTGCCTGCGGGCAAGCCCAACACCGGGGCCGGCCGCTCGACCGGTCCTAATCCGCCCAGCCAGCCCTTTGTGGTCAACGTAAGCCGCCCGGGTGTGTCCGACCGAGCCGTTGAGGTGGCCCTTCGGGTGGCATGGGTCTCTGGCTTCATCCAGACCACGGACCTCCATCCCGGCCCCAGCGGGATCCTCACCCCATTTAGGGATGGCCGCATGTGGATCGCCGGGTTCCAGCCCGATGGCAACCGCGACCGCTAACCACCAGGGCCGAAGAGCCCATCCAAAGGAATAGAAGCGATGAAAGCATGGACTTTGGCCGCTGCGGCGGCCCTCACGCTGACCGCCTGCAGCGGCAAGCCGTCCGCGGCGGAGGCCCGGCAGGCCTTGGCCGACCTCATGGCCCAGAGCGCCTCAGCGCCTGTCATCACCATCGAAGGATTCACCCTGACCGGTTGCAAGCGGGCCGAGGCCACGGACGGCTACCGCTGCGATACCCGCGGCACCGTGGTCCTGGAC
>NZ_JBFULB010000620.1:0-799 GCF_056400545.1 Stenotrophomonas sp. P5_A8
GCGCAAAGAGACGAAAAAGCGGAAGGTCTGTGGCAGTCCTTTGTTGCGATTACAACAGCTTCCAGACCTATATGAGGGCAGGGGCGTATCGCGATCTATTTGTCCCTGTCGCTGCGAGAGAAGACATCGGTACGATACCTAGTAAGGGTGTCCGCTTCGTCTTTTCAATGCCAGAGTTTGTTGCCGGGCTGCAGTTTGATGAAGTCTATCTGCTTGATGTCAGTAGCCTGGTCCTGTTTGCTGAGGACGGGGCAGGGGCTATGGACAAAAGGCGTGGGTTGGCCACGCTTTATCTTGGCGGAAGTCGCGCCATGACAAGACTTCACATTTACTCTGTTTCGGACGCCGGTGGTGTCCCCACGTTGATGAAGAGAGCTCTTGAGCTCGGGATCTGTGAGGAGGCGTAGTTGTTTTCTCCCATGAGGCCGCCTCACTAGGTGGGGCGGCTTTGACCTGAGAGTCGGCGCCGATTGCCCTGGGTTCTGAGGACGCTACGAGCTATAAGGTATGGCTTGTCTGTTCTGGCTGCTGGAGCAGTGCACGGGCCGCAACGGTGGCTTATAAGGGGCTTACGGTTAGCGAAGTAGCTCTAACCTGTATCCCGTACAATCGCCCGGGCAATGGACAGTCAGGTCGGAGCGCGACATCTGGTTGGCATTGGTTCATGCCGGTCCGCTCGGCCGGAGTCGGACTTATGCAATCAGTTGTTTGTCGCTTAGATCGCTCGCCGGAGTCAGTCGGCTGGGTTCGTAATGCGTAGGTCGTAGGTTCGATTCCTATTTCCGGCACCAGTTGTACG
>NZ_JBFULB010000621.1:0-797 GCF_056400545.1 Stenotrophomonas sp. P5_A8
TTGGTAAAGCGGATCGATGAGCAGATCGTGAGATCAACTGCACCAGGCCACGATTCACGGTGACCCTAGCAAACACAGTGTGGGTGACGATACTCGTGTTTTACCGAAAAAGCGATAGCTGGTTTATTCAGCCATCCTCCCCCTCCCGCCTGACAGGACAAGGGATTGGCGCATCGTACACCAATTCATCATGCCTATTCAGAATTTTCCTACCTTAAGATCAGCCAAATGCCCGATTCAAGTTCCGCGATTTCCCGTATCTGGGTCGATGCGGACGCCTGCCCTGGCGTCATCAAGGAGATCCTGTTCCGCGCCGCCGAGCGGGTGAAGATCCCGCTGGTGCTGGTGGCCAACCATTGGCTGCGGGTTCCCCCCTCGCCGCTGATCAGCTTCCTGCAGGTGCCGCCGGGGCTGGACGTCGCTGACAGTGCGATCGTTCAGCGGCTGGCCGCTGGCGATCTGGTGGTCACCCAGGACATCCCGCTGGCGGCCCTGGTTCTGGAAAAGCAGGCCGTGGCGTTGAACCCGCGCGGTCAGCTGTACACCCCGGACAACATGGCCGAGCGGCTGTCGATGCGCAATTTCATGGAGGAACTGCGCGGTGCCGGCATCCAGACCGGCGGCCCGCCTCCGCTGGGCGCGCGCGACCGGCAGGCGTTCGCCGCCGAACTGGACCGCTGGCTGGCCAAACGTTCAGCCCGCTGAACGTGTAGTGCCGGCCGCTGGCCGGCTCCCGGAAATGCCCATCACCCCGGTARTGCCGGCCGCTGGCCGGCTCCCGGAAATGCCAAACACCC
>NZ_JBFULB010000622.1:0-791 GCF_056400545.1 Stenotrophomonas sp. P5_A8
GTTCTTCGATGACCCGCGCCTGTGCGGTGGCACCGACCCGGGCCTGAGCCAGGCCTGGAGCTGCAACGTGCCGGGCTTCGGCAGCCTGATCATCGGCCAGCAGGGCATCAAGACGCGCGCAACGCAGGTGCTGCTGTCGGCACAGAAGCCGTTCACCAAGGAAAGCGGCTGGGGCACCTCCATCGCCTACACCTGGACCACCGCACGCCACAACCGCGACATCAATGAGAAGTACGCGTTCGACCGTGGCCTGATCGAGGACTACCCGACCATCCGCTCCAACGGCGCACCGCGTCACCGCCTGGTGCTCACCGGTTCGTATGCCGGCTTCTGGGACATCACCTTCGGCGGCAAGATCACCCTGGCCACCCCGACCGCGGTGAACGACTGGTACCCGGTCACCCAGTCGACCGGCTTCGACCTGCCGACCCCGGGCGCCGCGGTGCCCAATGGCAACGGCAAGTTCCTGCTCGGTGGCAAGATCTTCGGCTACCGTTCGGTCGACCTGCAGGCCACCAAGACGTTCAAGATGCCGGGCGATACCGAGCTGTATGCGCGTATCGACATCATCAACGTCTTCAACTTCGACAACTTCTCCAACTACAACTACACCAAGTCCAACGGCAAGTTGCTGGCCAGCTACAACGAGACCGGCGATATCGTCGGTACGCCGCGCCAGGTCAAGGCGGAAGTCGGCTTCCGCTTCTGATTCCTGCAATACCCGGCATCGTCCAAAGGGACGGTGCCGGGCAGTACCGCCGACCGGCTTGGGCCGGCCGGCGGGACTGTAC
>NZ_JBFULB010000623.1:0-787 GCF_056400545.1 Stenotrophomonas sp. P5_A8
GCCGCGTTGGCGGCACCGGCTATCAACAGGGCGCCCATTGCGAGCCCCACCCATCCTGACGTCCCCGTTCTGGTCATGTGCTTGGATTTAGATCGATTCAAGGTGTGGCCGATCCTAGCACCGGCGATGTGCGACCGCATGTTGCAGCGCGTTGAGCCAGCGAAGACATGCGCTGCACCGTTTCGCTCCCTATTGACGCCATCGATCCGTAACGGCCATTCAGCCTTGGGGCGCAATTGCAATTAGTTGCATGGATCACAGTTTCAGCTGGCCCCAGACTTCCCCTACCCCCGAGACGGCAGCACTTTCGCTCTCTCCGCGCCATTCATCTTGCGAGAGCATGAGACGCGTATCACGAGCGCATCACGTTTTCTCCGTCATTTAATGCTCTCGGTGACTGGCAGCACTCCCTCCCTAACGGACGCCTCCCATGTATCTGACCTCCCGCCATGTCCTCGCCAGCGCCGTCGCTGCCGCGCTTTTTCTCGGCCCATTGTCCGCCATCGCAGGCACTGTCACCGGCCCCGGCACGACGTACACCGTCAACCCCGGCGATCCGCTGGAATCCTGGTCGGTGACTGATGGTGCGGCCCTGACTGTGGCACCGGGCGCCGCCGCCGCCGACATCCAGGTGGATAACGCCGCCATCACCTTGAGTGATGGTGCGACCGCAGGAAGCACGACCGCGGGCAACGGCGCAACCGTCAGCGTTACAGGGGGTTCCATTGCTGCCAACACTACGGTCAGCGCGTTGACGGCAGGCGGGCAGTCAAGTGCCGTATTCAAC
>NZ_JBFULB010000624.1:0-785 GCF_056400545.1 Stenotrophomonas sp. P5_A8
GCCTATGGCAACGGACGCCAGCTACAGCGTCCGCTGGATCTGGACTATCGCTCGCAGGCGGTGCACGACCCGGCAGTGGGTGGAATGTCACTGAGCTACGGCTACGATGCCGTCGGCGCGATCACCGAGCTAAGGAATGGCCCGGGCTCTACAGTGCTGGCGAAGTATGCCTACGACACGCTGGGCCGCCTTACCCAGACCATGGATGGCGCGACCGGCACGCCGATTGAAACCTATGCTTACGACCCTACAGGCAATCGAACCTCTCTGACCACCGCCGGGGGCACCACCAATTACGCCTACCCGGCGACCAGTCATCGGCTGACTGCGGTGGGTAGTGAGGCCCGAAACCATGATGCAGTGGGCAACACCACGAGTATCGGAAGCAAAGCCCTCACGTACAACGATGCCAACCGTATGAATGCGGTGAAACAGGGCGCTGCGGTGGTGGAAAGCTACGCCTACAACCACCGTGGCGAGCGCGTGCTACGTACTCCTTCCGATGGGGATGCGCAGATCACGCTATATGACCAAGCCGGGAAGTGGATCGGCAGCTACTCAGCGACGGGTCAAGCTCAGCAGCAGATGGTCTGGCTGGACAGCTACCCGGTAGCGATGATCAACACACCAGCCTCTGGGGTGCCAGAACTGGCCTATATCCAACCAGATCACCTGGGTACGCCGCGTATAGTTATCGATTCCGTGCGCGACATCCCGATCTGGGAGTGGAGCAATAAGAGTGAGGTGTTTGGTAATCAAAGCCCAGTCACAGACCCGGATGGCGA
>NZ_JBFULB010000625.1:0-776 GCF_056400545.1 Stenotrophomonas sp. P5_A8
ACCATTCAGAGGTTCATTACGCCGGAACGGAGGGCAGCCGACCAACGGTCGGCTCTACGATTCAGCGCGTCATGACGCCCGAACGAAGGGCAGCCGACCAACGGTCGGCTCCACCGCGGTCACTTCACCCCGTGCMGGTCCCGCAGCTGGCTCGGCCGCGAACCAAAATAGGCGGCCAGGTCGGCAATATCCTGATCGCTCAGGTCGGTCGCCTGCGGGGTCATCAACGCATGCTGGCGGTCGCCGGCGCGATAGGCCTGCAACGCATGCGCCAGATAGTCACCGTACTGCCCACCCAGTTTCGGGTAGGTCGGGTCGATCGGCTTGTTGCCGTCGACGCCGTGGCAGTCGATGCAGCTCTGGCCGGTGGCCTTGCCCTTGACCTGGGCACGAGCTTCACCAGCAGCCAGGCGTCCGGCCGGTAAGCCGGCGGAGGAGCCGGACCCATGTTCGCCACTGGCGTGGCCCGGGTCGGCGGCGGAATCTGCGCTGTTTTCCACCTGTGACTGCGAACACGCAGTCATCAGTAGGGCAACGGACAGGGCGATGGCGTGACGCTTGAAGGGCGTGGCTTTCGACATGAGCGCGCTTATTTGACGGTGGACAGGTAAACAGCGAGATCGGCGATCTCCTGTTCGCTGAAACTCATGGACTGCGCCTGCATCGTGGGATGCCGGCGCTTGCCCTGGCGGTACTCGCTCAGCGCCTGGCTGAGGTACTGCTGGGTCTGCCCGCCAATCTTGGGCACCCGGTAACTGGGGTAGGCGTTCTTGTAG
>NZ_JBFULB010000626.1:0-773 GCF_056400545.1 Stenotrophomonas sp. P5_A8
CCGAGGGCTTGGCCGGCCTCATTGGCGCGAGGGATATCAAACACGTCCAAAAGAACCGCGAACATTCGCCGGCCGCTGTGCCTCTCCGCCAAGCCGGCATAGTCAATCTGGAACTGGTGTCGATTCGGAATTCCACTGACCGGTTCCAGGCGGCCGGACATGTTTCTCAGCTCAAGTTGCGCAATCACCAACTGGGCCAAAGTGGACAGCTGGGCGCGCKCTGGCTCTGAGAACTCGCGCACCTTTGTGTCCATGATGCACATGGCGCCTATAGCGACACCGTTCTTCGCCACAAGGGGCGCTCCGGCATAAAACAGCAGGTGGGGCGGAGCGACGACCAATGGGTTGTTCTCAAAGCGCGGGTCCTCCCGAAGATCCGGGACGACCATCACCTCGTTGCAGGCGATCGCATGGGCGCAGATGGAGAACCTTATATCCGTCTCACCGACCGGCAAGCCGATTCGGGAAATAAATCGCTGCTTGTCGTCTCCGACAATTGAGACGAACGCCACTGGAGCATTGAAGGCGAAGGCGGCCAGCGAGGTGATGCGATCCAAGGATGGCCCGGACTCCGAGTCCAAAACATGCATCGCTCCCAAAACCGCCATCCGTTCCTGAGCTTCGGTGATAGGCACATTCATAGCAACTGCGCGGCAACCATTCGACGGTAAGTTAGCTCTATATCATTAATTCGAACCACAGCCCATGAAATCCTGATGAGTTGGGCCCAACCCCGCTGGTTCTGATGACTACCGTGTCGCTTCGTCCTGGAG
>NZ_JBFULB010000627.1:0-767 GCF_056400545.1 Stenotrophomonas sp. P5_A8
GCTCCTTGGGTATCAAAGCAAAAGAAGGGCCGCAGCCGTGATCAACGCAGCGCCCATCGCTCGGTCGAATCGACGCTGCGATTCAGGTGTGCGCAGAATCCCGGCAAGACGGCGACCTGCTACCGCCCACAAGAGCAGGCATGCGGTGGGAATCACCACAAAGATGGGCGCCAGCCAGGCAAACGTCATTGCCCCACCCATTGGTGGAAACGCGGCAACGAGGGACAGAACCATCACCCAGCTTTTGGGGTTCAAGAACTGGAACACAAACACGCCATAGAACCCAGCTGGCAGGGGAGAGTCTTTGCCTGGGCTCGCCGAGCCACGCATCATTGTGAGTCCTAGCCAAGCTAGGTAGGTGGCGCCCGCAATGGCGACACCCAAACGAAAATGAGGCGTCGTTAGCACGGCAGAACCCGCCGCAATGGTGCCTGCCAGCATCGCGATTCCCCCGCAGACAACGCCACCAATGGCCGGCCAGGGGCGGGAGCCGTCCCCAGCCGCTGCTGCCCGAAGCACCACGATATTATTCGGCCCCGGGCTTAATGCAGCCACGAATACCACGCCCGCAGCACCGGCGAATGAGTTGAAGATCATAGGGTTGCGCCTTCATCTGATACCCCCATTCTTGAGCCAGATACTGGTGCGCGCCTGCACCGACCTGGTCTATTCTTTAGGCCATGGACCGCTTGCCTCTCAATGCCCTTCGCGCGTTCGCTCTGGCATGTGCCCACGGTGGTGTGCGGGCGGCGCTCGCGAACTGGGCG
>NZ_JBFULB010000628.1:0-764 GCF_056400545.1 Stenotrophomonas sp. P5_A8
GTGCAGACCAGGTCGTCTGCCGAGCTTTGGCTTCGGACCGGGCATCGGCGTGTTGATCCTGCTGCTCCGCCATTGCTCCATTGATTCCGGCATTTCCGGTGGTGGGAGTGAGCGGTCAACGGGCATTCTCAGCGATGTGCCGGCTGCGGGCGGGGGAGTAAAGCCCCCTGGGGGCGTAGTCGGCCCCCACTGCCTAATCAGTTCGGCGGCGACATCCAAAGCATGCCGAACATCTACGTCCCGATCGTCGATGTCCCGACTCGACGTCTGAACCATGAGGGCGMTGAGCAATTGGCTGGCGATGTGGAGCTGTGTGTCGTGGTGCATAGAGCCTTCCTTTTCGTTAGTGGACGGCCCCATCCAAGCACCCATACCCATAGTCGCCAAATGAGAAATGAGAGGAATTTCACATATCTGAACTTCCAATTCGACCTTAGATCTCGCCCTTAGATGTATCTCCGCACCCGCAGCCATCGGGGCGCCTTGGGTCACGAGATCGTTGGCCAACGGTGCCGACACCGGGAGGCTTGGCCACCTGCAGGGCGGTACCAACCGTACTCAAGACTGGCTATGATCGAGGAAACATCCCAAGGAAACCTGCCGAAGAAGCTTTCCGCAACGGATAGAATCGGTTAGATCGGTGGTGATCCGATCCCACTCTCTCCGCCAATCAAGCATAAGTCATTGATTCTAAATGCGAATTTTTGATACGTCCTGATTGGTAGGCAGAAAGCATGCAGAGGCGACAATCGCATGCGCATCCC
>NZ_JBFULB010000629.1:0-759 GCF_056400545.1 Stenotrophomonas sp. P5_A8
GTGTTGGCGCGATCGGCCTGGACCGGGCTGGCGGGCGCGCTGGCGGTCGCTGTCGGGACCAGTGCAGGCGCTGGCGCGGCGACCGGTGCCGGCGGCGGGGTGTAGCGGCGCGGCGCGCCGCGGTCGGGCCGGTAGCTGCTGACCACGCTGCAGGACGCCCCGGATACGCGCTTGCTGACATAACTGGGCACGCCGTCGGCACCGAGGCACTTGTACAACGTGCCCGCACTGGCCGGCATAGCGGTCAGCGCAGCCAAGGCCAACGCAGCGATCCCCAAGATCCCCTTCATTGTCGGGAGTGTCCCAACTTCGGCGGTGGTTGCCAAGGGGTTGACGCCGGCCGCCAGCGCGGATCGGCCCTGAACCCGTCCGGGGAGTGCTTCCGGCATACAATGCACGGCTCATCGCAGCCAACCGGCTGCCTGCCCGCCCACCCGACTGGAATAAGCGCCATGACCGGGACGCCAGCTTCGACCGCGCCGACTTCGGCCGGCTCCGCCTTGCCTGCCGCCACACCTGATTCGCCCGCCCCCCGCCCCGACCTGATCGCCCTGCCCGGCTCCCGGCCACAGGTGACCGGACCGGTGCGCGGCAAGCTGTACATCAAGACCCACGGTTGCCAGATGAACGAGTACGACTCGTCCAAGATGGCCGACGTGCTGGCCGCCGCCGAAGGCCTGGAGTTGACCGACGACCCGGCCGAGGCCGACGTGCTGCTGATGAACACCTGTTCGATCCGCGAGAAGGCGCAGGAGAAGG
>NZ_JBFULB010000630.1:0-759 GCF_056400545.1 Stenotrophomonas sp. P5_A8
CGGCTGCACCGCGAGGCCGGCCAGCGACAGGTCGGCATGTTCCATGTCCTGCCACGACAGCATGACCTGGAAGAGCGGCGAATGCGCGAGGCTACGGGGCGGTCGCACCATCTCCACGATCTGCTCGAATGGCAGGTCCTGGTGCTGCTGGGCTTTCAGAACGACTTCGCGCACGCGTTGCAGAAGCTCCTCGACATTGATCGTGCCCGAGGTATCGATCCGCAGCGCCAGCGTATTGACAAAGAATCCGATCAGCCCCTCCAGCTCCTGCCGGGGCCGATTTGCGGTGGGTGTGCCGATGATCAGATCGGGTTGACCGGACAGTCGCGACAACAGCACCGACCAGGCGGCCAGCACAGTCATATACAAGGTTACGCCGCACTGTTGGCTAAGTGCCTTCAGGCGTGCAGTCAGATCGGGCTCGATTGCCAAGGGCAGTGTGTCGCCGGAAAAATCCTGGGCCGTGGGCCGACGCCGATCAGTGGGCAACTCGAGCAGCGTTGGTGCGCCAGCCAGTTGCGTGCGCCAGTAAGCGGCCTGCTCGATAAGAGCATCGTTGGATAGCCAGCGTCGCTGCCAGGCCGCATAGTCGGTGTACTGCAACGGCAGGGCCGMGAGCCCGGAAGGTCGGTTGTTCACGAAGCCGGCATACAGCGCCTGCAACTCGCGGAACAATACGGTGCCCGACCATCCATCGGATACAATGTGATGCATGTTCAGCGCCAGCACGTGATGCTCGGCTCCGAGCTGTACCAACCG
>NZ_JBFULB010000631.1:0-757 GCF_056400545.1 Stenotrophomonas sp. P5_A8
TGGCGACACGGTCGTTGGTAGTGCCGGCCGCTGGCCGGCAACCTCAGCTCCGCTGATGCGCCTTGGCTGACATCGCCACCACGACCGATCCGGCTTCGCTGGCGCTTAGCGCCAAGAGCGCTGCTCCCGTCAGGATGGCGTGATTGGCCTCAATCGCACCGTTGGATTCCGGGCCGATGGTTCCTGTGCTATCAATACTAGGCCTTGCTTCAAGGCTCTTTCAGGGATTGGAAGGATGCACAGGTTCGGGGGAGCTGCAGGCGGTGTGTCGACCCGCTTCAGGGGAGTTGAAGATCGAGTTCGGAAGCTGGGTGCGGTAGGCGCTTGGCTATGCTTTGTGCTGTTGCTGGGCCTCGCTGCTGTACCGACTGCAAGCGCACAAACGGTGACCTACATCCATACCGATGCCTTGGGCTCGGTAGTAGCCAAGAGCGATGCCAACGGCAACGTGATCGAGCGCATCACTTACGAGCCATATGGCGCTGTCGTAGGTGCGCCGGTTGCTGATGGCCCGGGGTATACGGGGCATGTGAGTGATGCTGCTACTGGGCTAAGCCAGATGCAGCAGCGGTATATGGATCCGCAGTTGGGGGTGTTCCTGTCCGTCGACCCGGTGACGGCGTATGAACAGCCGGTGGGGCAGTTCAATCGGTATCGGTATGCGAACGGGAATCCGTACAAGTTTAGAGATCCTGACGGACGAATTGTCGAAACCGTATGGGACGTTGCGAACATTGCGATGGGCGCGACCAGTGCC
>NZ_JBFULB010000632.1:0-749 GCF_056400545.1 Stenotrophomonas sp. P5_A8
TCCCTAAGGTGCTGGAGAACCCCGGCGGCTCGCCGATGCGGACCGATGACGGCAACCTGATCGCGGCGCCCAACGGCTGGGGCACCAACTACAACCATGGCGACCGCAAGCGCAGCGCATTCAACTATGCCCTGCAGTGGAAGCCGAGCGAGAACACCGAGGTCTACGTCGAAGGTCTTTACGACTACGTGCGCGACGACTATGACCAGGCGTTCCTCTTCAGTTTCCCGGTCGGCGTGGTGCCGCCCACCGGGCTGCAGGTGGGCAGCAACTGCTATCCCAACCAGCTGGCGGGCCCGCTCTCGGGTCAGACCATCTGCGATGCCACCAGTGGTTCCTGGACCGGTGATACCTACGCGGCCAGCAGTACCCAGGCTCACAAGCAGCGCGGCCAGGACATTCAGAACGCGCTCGGCTTCAAGTGGAATGGCGACCAGCTGCACCTCTCCACCGAGGTCGCGCGCACGTCCGGCTATTACCGCGATGAGAACTTCATCATCGATACGTTCTTGAGCGGTCCGATCACAACGGTGTGGGATGGCACGGCCGGCAATCATCAGAATTGGTACCTGGCGGGCGACCCGGCCATGGATCCGTCACGGTTCTATCTGAATGGTCTCTTCCAGACTTGGGGCGAATCCCGCGGTGAAGAGAACAGCTGGCGAGGAGATGGCAAGTTCGATTTCCTGGACGGCCCGATCGCATTCCTGCAATTCGGCCTCCGCTACGCAGACCGCAACGCCAGCGCC
>NZ_JBFULB010000633.1:0-734 GCF_056400545.1 Stenotrophomonas sp. P5_A8
TCCTTAGATCGACTAGTGGAGTTTGCAAGGGATGCGGAAAAGTGGGACAGAAAGCGGTGCCTCCCGCTTTCGTTTTCAGCAAGTCTAAGGAAGCGATAATCAAAGAAGTAAGCGAGTGTGCGGCGAGAGAGAGCTCTCGCACCGGAAAGAAATCGCAGTGCGTGGATGATCAGATCCTTAGGTGCGCCCTCCCCATCGAATGGTAGAGCCTGGGCGAGATCGAGCTTCGCTCGAACGTGGTTCATCAGAGCTCCCCACCACGCTGTAGTGCTTCTTCCAGGAGGCAAGCGATCAGTCTCTTGCTCTGCGAGATCATCACGCTGGATTACCCATGCATAGAGTGCCAATAGCGTGAGTCGTTCGTACTGCTGTTCCGTGCCGTCGTGATATGAGCCGCGGCAGGCGCTATCAAAGTCTCTCCAGAAGCGGCTTGCGTCGAGTTCAAGTTCCTCCATGACTAGGAGCTCCTCTCATCATGTACATACAGTCGGTGGCTAGATGCTATGGGTGAGAAGCGAACAAATCCATCGCTCGGATCGCCTTTAGCTTGAATGTCGGAGGGCAATCGAGAGGGCTGTTGGCCATGCGGCTCTGTCTGCCCCTTGCCCTGCATCGACGCGCGGCGAGGCTCGCGAAGCGATCTCGCTACTACCGTTGATCAGGAATATCGAGAGCCCTCAGGGAACTCGCTCATGCGTCGCTGAGCGGACAATAAAAGAGGGAATGTCTACTAG
>NZ_JBFULB010000634.1:0-733 GCF_056400545.1 Stenotrophomonas sp. P5_A8
TCTGTCTCGATTTTGGATTGACGAACAATCGTGCTGCCTTAACAAAGATCTACCTCCTCATATCGGATAGTAGATGCTCTCTCAAAACCCTCAATTGGCGAATTACATCGAAGAGCCATTCGGCGATCTCTTTATCGAAGAAGTTAGCCACGGCAAATCAAGCTTTAGGAACATCCGGATTACCAGCCAAGCAGGCGCCGTTTACTTTCAGAACCTCGTCCAAGCGACGCTAGACGACCATGAGCGCAAAAGACGGCTTCGCCGATCAGGCACGCGCTATCCAGAGCCTTTRCCTCCGGCAACCCCGGCTCGGCTTCTTTCGAAAGAAGCAGAAGATTTCCTCAACGACAAAAAACGGCAAAATCGCGAGCAGACAACCATTGATGCATATCGCCGGACGCTTGCGATCCTGCAACGGGTCACTGGCGATATTTCGGTTGCAGGCATCAATCACACGCATATCTACGAGATGTGGGACCTATTGCGCTGGGCTCCAGAAGACTTCATGTCCAACCCCGCCTATCAGAAGCTCGATGTCAAAGGACTGATCGCGAAGGGGCAGGCGCTGGGCAGAACTCAGCCCGCCAATGCAACGCTTGAATTGCACCGCCGTTTATTGAGCGCCTTCTTCAATACGCTGCACGAGGCCGGAGCCATCCCGCATTCGCCGATGACCGCGTTCAAGGCCCCTCGTAAAGATCTTGTCGTTGATCCAGAAGAGCCAGAGCGACTG
>NZ_JBFULB010000635.1:0-720 GCF_056400545.1 Stenotrophomonas sp. P5_A8
GATCGTGGTCAACAGCCTCAAGTCCGACACCATGGACCCGGCCGACACCCAGTACCTGGCCCAGCTCGTGGCCAACCAGACCGGCATGAGCCAGGCTGAAGCGCAGGCCCGCGTGACCGACATGCAGACCCGTCTGCGCGCCACGCTGGACAAGGCCAAGGCCGACGCGAAGCAGGCCGCCGATGATGCCCGCAAGGCGACCGCGTATGCCGCGCTGTGGCTGTTCATCACGCTGCTGATCGGTGCCTTCAGCGCCAGCCTGTTTGCCACCTGGGGCGGTCGCCGTCGCGACCTGTAAGCCCCCAACGTTCAACGAGGAGAATTCACCATGAAGTATCTGCTGCTGTGGTTCCTGGGCATTCCGATCCCGATCCTGCTGCTGATCGCGCTGCTGCGCTGACGTAGCGCGCGCCGGATAACGGGTATCGACCGACGGTCGATACCCGCCGGGCAAGAAGTACCGCCGGGCCGCCATCGTGCGGCCCGGTGTCGTTTCAAACAGGCGAATAGAAGGTGCTTCCCCCCTCTGAGGGGAGCGTCTTGTTGCAAGCGCCGGTGCAGAGTGAGAACAGCGCTACGCGCTTGGACGGGGATTACCGGCGACGTGTGGATCGGGCTTTGTCTTCGCCCAGGTCTGTCGCGCGCGTGTGGGCCCCGTAGCGGCCGGTAGGCYCCTGGCGCAAATGTCCCCCGGCCGCTGGGCGGCCTCCTCCTTTATTT
>NZ_JBFULB010000636.1:0-694 GCF_056400545.1 Stenotrophomonas sp. P5_A8
ATCGGAGCCAAGGCATCGGAGCCAAGGCATCGGAGCCAAGGCATCGGAGCCAAGGCATCGGAGCCAAGGCATCGGAGCCAAGGCATCGGAGCCAAAGCGTCCGGGCCAAAGCGTCCGAGCATGGCTCGGACCTACCGGACCTTCCGGACCTACCGGACCTGCCTAGATATGCAGCGCATGCCCCAACGCACGCAGCGCCGCCTCCTGCACAGCCTCACCCAACGTCGGGTGCGGGTGGATCGTGCCGGCGATATCTTCCAGCGTGGCGCCCATCTCAATCGACTGCACGAAAGCAATCGACAGTTCCGAGACCTGCACGCCCACGGCCTGCCAGCCGAGGATGCGGTGGTCGCTGCTGCGCGCGACAACGCGCACGAAGCCATCGGTGGATTCCAGCGACATCGCACGGCCATTGGCGGCGAACGGGAACAGCGCGACCTTGGTCTCGATGCCCTGTGCCTTGGCTTCGTCCGGTGACAGCCCGACCACCACGATTTCCGGATCGGTGAAGCACACCGCCGGAATCGCGGCCGGCACGAAGTGGCGCTTCTTGCCGCTGACGATCTCGGCCACCAGTTCGCCCTGTGCCATCGCCCGGTGCGCGAGCATCGGCTCACCGGCGACATCGCCGATCGCCCACACGTTGCGCATCGAGGTCTTGCACTGGTCGTCGATCTTGACCGCCTTGCCGGCC
>NZ_JBFULB010000637.1:0-679 GCF_056400545.1 Stenotrophomonas sp. P5_A8
ACATATTATAGCAAGTCGCTTATCCCCGCAAAAAACAAGGAAAACCAAAAGTAGAACAACGAGGAAAACAAGAAACGACGACCATTTCGCAATGGCGCGAAATAGGCAGTCGACCCAGCCGACATGCTGATCTTCGCCCCTTCCATCTCCCATCTCGTCCTGCCCGGTCGGGACATCCAGAAGATCTTTCCGTGTCTTTCTCATTTTTAATCCACTCCCCTTCGATATTTTATAGGTCGAATTCGCTCTAGATTTTGACCAATCAGGCAAAGGCTCTCCTGCGCTATTACTCAACCCTTGAACGGCTGACAGCCACATCAAAAGCGGACAGGCCAGGCGAGTGCACGCCTAGACCCTCAAGCTTTTCTAGGGCGGTAAAGCCCCTGCTGTAGGTCGAGTGATGCTCGTCATCGAGCTCATGCCCCACAATTTGCGCCCTAAGCTCGGAAACTACCCCTACCCCTTGCAGCTCCTGGATGAATGTCTTCCGCAAGGAATGGAACCCACGCTTCGCGGGCTCCCAGCCCTTCCCCACCTCAGCCAGGTGCCGACTGAAGGCCTTGGTGATCCAGTTCCCTTGCCCGTTTACGGCCGTTGCTTTGGCCGCCGGGAATAGTCTCGTCTCACCTGCCTCGCGCTTCCCGTCGACCCACTCCAAGAGTCCCATCTTGAGCAATTC
>NZ_JBFULB010000638.1:0-673 GCF_056400545.1 Stenotrophomonas sp. P5_A8
GTGTTCGATAGTCATAAGGCTTCCAGTGTCTTAGTCCATTGGTTATGGCTCAAGATTTGAGAAGCGCAATAGCTCGAAAACACCTTATTTATAGTGCTTTTGTTGCCTGTTATGGTTCACGCTCGCACCTGATTGAACAAGAAGAACCGAGCATCACGAACGCTTCGGGTGCAGAAAACTTCTGTTACTTTACCAGGATGCCCGCCATGTAAAACCACCAATCGTTGACGAAGATCAAAACCCCGTTAGCCTAATGGAAAATAAGGGGATAAAGGTGGATAGAAAAAGAGTACAAGCAAGGCTTAGCCAGTTGGGAGTGGCACTTTCGAACGAGAAGAGCGAAAAAGGCTGGTTGACTCAAGCCATGCATGGCGGTGCATCGACACATTACTTCCCTAAGTTGTCGTCAGCTCTAGCGCATTGGGATGGAATTGCAATGTCGCACCTCGAGCACCGACACGTGATGGACCAAATTTTCAACCATACCTTTGATACAGGCAGCCAAGAAGAAAAAGAGCAATTTATTCGGTGGATTGAAGATGCTGACACGCCTCCGGAAGTCGCTTACCGTGCGGCGATTACGCCTTTTGAACTCCCAAAGAATTGGCGAAAATCTGCCAGCGCCATCTTCACACCAGACAAGCCTATTGACCGATCATGGGCAGACTACTAC
>NZ_JBFULB010000639.1:0-665 GCF_056400545.1 Stenotrophomonas sp. P5_A8
CCCATGCACTTCGATTCGACCCTGCAATTGCACAGCGCGCGCCTGGTGCTGAGCCCGATCCGCGCCAGCGACGGTACCGCGCTTTTTGCCATCCAGTCCGACCCGACGGTGATGCGCTACTGGAACCACGCGGCCTGGACGGAGTTGAAGCAGGCCTACGCGCAGATCCTCGACGACCTCGCCGCGATGGACGAGGGCATCCAGCTCAAGCTCGGCATCCGCGAGCAGGCCGACGGCCCACTGCTGGGCATCTGCGTGGTGTTCGGCATCGAGGAGGCCTCCGGGCGCGCCGAGATCGGCTACAACCTCGCCCCGCAGGCACAGGGCAAGGGCTACATGCACGAGGCGCTGCAGTGCTTTGTCGACTACCTGTTCGATGACCGCGGCCTGCGCCGGCTGGAAGCGGAGATCGATCCGCGCAACGCACCGTCTGCCAAGGTGCTGGAGCGCATCGGATTCCAGCGCGAAGGCCTGCTGCGCGAACGCTGGTGCGTGGGCGGGGAGCTGTCCGATTCGGCGTTGTACGGGTTGCTGGCACGGGAACGCGTCCGCTGAGTGGGTAGCGCCGAGCCACGCTCGGCGGTGGTCGGTGGGTCGGGCGCTGGGCGCCCATACCCTTTCCGGCGAATGTCCCCCGGGGTCGGCCTGCGGCCGCCCCCTCCTCC
>NZ_JBFULB010000640.1:0-665 GCF_056400545.1 Stenotrophomonas sp. P5_A8
GGCTAGATCGCGCGCTGCGAGCGCGGCCCGGAGCATCGTTTCTTCGTCCGGGGACAGGAACCGAACCACCTTGCGGCTAGCCGCTGATCGCTGACGCATGCCCATGAGGGGATTGGTCTCGATCAACTTCCACTCCACAGCCCGCGAAAGCGCTGACCTCAGGCAAGCAAAGTCGCGCGCTGCGGTGGCCTTAGTGACAGCATCGGGTCCAGTAACGCGCGCGCGCCACCATCGCTCCATCGTCGGCACATCAATCTCAATGATCTGACGGCGTAGCAGCCATGGGAACACTGATCGGATGCGATCCGGGTACTGACGACCACCCTTGAGCTCGGCAATAGCCCAAGGCTCGAAGTGATCGTTGAGCAGCGCTTCGAGCGTGCAACTAGTGGGCTTGGACTTTGCGAGCGCCGGCAATCCGGACTGAACGTATTCAGCGACTGCTTGCCGGGCTTGGTCGCGGGCCTGATCAAGTGACAGATGTTCGACCGAACCCAACGTACGACGCTTACCGTGCGCCCAGGTAACGATCCAAGCCTTGTGCCCTGAGGGCTGCACTCGCAAGATCAGGCCGCGAACCTGAGCGTCTCTGAGCTCATAGGGGCGATCCCGGGGCTCTGCCGTGAGGACGATACGTTTGGTGAGGGGGGATGACATTGACAGAC
>NZ_JBFULB010000641.1:0-664 GCF_056400545.1 Stenotrophomonas sp. P5_A8
GCGTGAGCATGAGCAGCGGTCGGGTCCTCGATCTGGATGACCTTCCCCTTCTGCCACGCATCGGCGCCCGCATCGATGGGGGGCGCTCCGATGTCGGCACGGCGCTTCCGCTTGTCCTCACTACTGACGCCCAACCTTGCGTCACGGGCAGCGACCATGGCTGGGTCCGCCTGGCCGTCTGCGGTGAACCCCATCATCAGCTGCGGCATGCCTCGGGGCAGGTCCTTGTCCAGGTCTGTGTGCCAGGTGTGCCAGGTCTTGCCATACGTGTGGATGAGCTTCTCCATCAGCGCATGCTCGGCCGCCTCGGGAATCCCTGGCGCAATGAGCTGACMGGATTTCACCTCTTGAACATGGCTGTGCCACAGCGCTTTTTCCTGTTCAGGAAGGCCCGCAAACAGCTTCTCACTGATGATGTATTCCACCCCCATCAACTTGGCGTCTTTCACATTGCCATCGTAGATCGTGCACTGGATGACATCCTCGTTGAGGATGGAGCAGTAGTGGTGAGCCTCCATTTGGACCTTCATCTGGCCGTTGTAGAAATGGAACCCGTCCAGATAGGCGTTGATGGCGTCGACCGGAGGCCGGTCCTGCAGCACCGCGGCGCCAGCGTCCAGCGCTTTCGTCTTCGCGGTTTCTTCAGCCCCCGGTGCTTGGACGC
>NZ_JBFULB010000642.1:0-660 GCF_056400545.1 Stenotrophomonas sp. P5_A8
TAGCAGGGGGGGTGCAGATTTGTGCTGGGGTCTATTTGGGGATCTCGAAGCAAAAATATTTAGTCCGGGTTGTTGAGCAAGAGAAGCGATCCAGGACGTTCTTTGTCCGCCGTGTAGACCAGTATCGCTTGGTGCTTCGCCTTCTGAGAGATCTGCAAAAAACAGCCGCAAACGTCGGGGGTATTAATGCAGTCGCAATCCACTCGCTGCAAAACCGCTATGCCAATTTGGTTAGAAAGACGAGCAGTGGGCGGCGGAGTATAGGTGTAATCTCCCAAAAGGACTTGGCCAGTATGTTCATGGAGTCTTCGAGGAGCGCATTTTCTGGAACAATTTTTCTGATAATTGGGACTCTGATTATGGCTTTATCAGAGATTTTTCCAGCGCTGGTTGCTTAGCCGGGATTGGCTTCTCCGGTGCCTGGCTCAGTGCTAGCCATAAGAATACGACCGCGGTAGCTGCCGCACTTGTGCAAAGTGATGTTTTGTAAAAAATGCGCTTGGTCATACGTGCATCCCATCAGTTCGGTTGCAGGCTAGGGTGCGTTTGTTATTTGTCAATAGGTGAAACGCCCCTGGCCATCCTCCTTTCGGCTATGGACCATCCCACGAGCATCCTCAATCTGCTGCTCCGCCCCGACCAACTGCTCATCGCGGTCGA
>NZ_JBFULB010000643.1:0-659 GCF_056400545.1 Stenotrophomonas sp. P5_A8
GGGAGCCGGCCAGCGGCCGGCACTACCGGTGACTGCAGGGAGCCGGCCAGCGGCCGGCGCCCCCGGTCAGCTGCGTCGATCCGGTCTCAGGCGCGCTCGTCCAGCAACGCGCCGAGCATCTGGTCGCTGCGGCGGATCAACGCGGCGTTGGCACTGAAGGTCAGCACCGCGTCCTTTGCGGCAAGCAGGTCTGAAACCGGTGCGCCGGGATCGGGCACGCCCTCGACCAGACTGGCCTGCACCCCGCCTCCGACCACCGAGCTCTGTGCCACCCCGATCCGGGGGGAAGCCTCCACCGGCAAACGCGCCACGTTGGCCGCAGCGGCCTGTACCCCAAGGCTCGCGGCACGCATGCCCGAGCTGGCAATGGACATCACGTTCACGCTGCTGCACTCCACGATGCATGGCCGGCGTCCGATGACGCAGGCATCCAAAGCCGTTAACGGCCGCACCACCACAGACTGTAGAGCCGACCGTTGGTCGGCTGCCCGCCGACACTGCACCACCCCACGTTCGCACTGCCGTCCAAGGGCGCAGTGGTAGCATATCCCCCTGATTTCAGCGCCGAATCCAATGCTCAGTTTCTTCCGTCGCAAAAAGCCCCAGGACGCTCCGCAGGACGCGCCCAAGACCCAGCACTACTCGGCCGAAGAGCTGGC
>NZ_JBFULB010000644.1:0-657 GCF_056400545.1 Stenotrophomonas sp. P5_A8
GGTTCTTCGAGTGGGCTATGGCCTCTGGTCACTACCCGCGKGGCGACGACCGTCACCGGCCTGACCTATGACGAGCAGGGCAATCTGCGTAACAAGAATGGGCGTGTGCATGAGTTCGACTTTGGCAACCGCCTGCGTGCCATTCAGGGCTTAGAGGCATACCAGTACGACGCAGCCGGACGACGCACTGTCGCCTCCGATCTAAATGGAGAACGAGCCCGCTCGTTCTACGGCCAAGGAGGAGATCTGTTTTTCGAGCAGCGCCGAGGCGTGGGCTCTACCGAATACGTCCGGCTAGGTTCGCGCACGCTGGCTTTGCGCAAGAACGGCACAGTTAGCTATCAGCACCTGGACTCGTTGGGGAGCCTGGTTGCAGCCACCAACGCTGCTAGCGTGATTGTTGAGCGCACCCAATACGAGCCCTACGGCGCGCCGATCGGAGAGGCGGTCGATGGTATGGGCTACACCGGGCATGTCTCTGATGCTGTAACCGGCCTCATATACATGCAGCAGCGCTATTACGATCCGCAGATCGGAAGATTCTTAAGCGCCGACCCGGTGACCGTTTCGGCAGACCCGATGGGCATGTTCAACCGTTACAAGTATGCGGCCAATAATCCGTATGGCTACCGGGATCCTGATGGACGGCAAGAATGC
>NZ_JBFULB010000645.1:0-653 GCF_056400545.1 Stenotrophomonas sp. P5_A8
GGCCTGGAGGGCGGAGCCGGCGATGTCGAAAATGGGGAGGTTGCTCATGGCTTATTGCCCGGTGATGGCGGTGAGCATGGAGCGCACCTTGGATTCGACGAAGCTGAGCGAGGCACGGTATTCCAGCGCGGCGCGGCCGTAGGCGGCACGTTCGGCATCGGGGTCGACGGTGTTGCCGTCGATGCTGGGCTGGACGCCTTCCTTGGTGATCTGGAAGGGGTTGAGGCCGCCGCCAACGGCGTAGTGCTGTTCGTTGGTGGTTTTCATCAGGCCGTTGCTGTCCACGCCCTGGGCATTGCGCAGGGCGGCATCGAAGTCGAGGTCCTGGGCCTTGTACCCGGGGGTGTCGGCATTGCTCAGGTTGCTGGCGATCAGCTTCATCCGCTGCTCGCGCAACGGCATGGCCTGGGCATGGACCCCCAGATAGTCGGAAATCAGATTGGGCATGGCGCGCTCCCACGGGACGATGGGGGGAGTGGTGCAAGGGCTGTGCCAGTCGGCGCGTTGTTCCTGCGTGTGGCGCGGGTCGGCAGAGCCCGCCGGGACACGCCGTGAACCCATCCCTGGGGGCTCGTGGGCGCCATCCATGGCGCCCAACGGTCCCGGCGGGCTCTGCCAACCCGCGCCCGGACGTGTCTGCGTCGCCGGAAGGA
>NZ_JBFULB010000646.1:0-652 GCF_056400545.1 Stenotrophomonas sp. P5_A8
ATCTGGGTGCGGGTCAGCTCTGCGGTTTCCTTGGCGAAATCGGTGTCCTTGATGCGGCTACGCGACGCGGACAGGTTTTCCGAGGAGGTCTGCAGGTTGGCAACGACCGAGGTGAAGCGGTTCTGGATCGCACCGAGGTCGGCGCGGGTGTTGTTGATCGCACCCAGGGCCTTGTCGACGATTTCCAGTGCCTGCTGGGCACCCTTCACGGTGGACACGTCGATCTTGTCGGCGAACTGCTTGCCGTCGGCCGGGGCGGTGGCGGCGAAGCCGGCCAGCGAGCTGGCGATGTTCGCGAAGGCGCCAGTGGCGTCGACGCTGTCCTTGACCGAAGTCAGGGTCAGGGCGCCGGCGGCATCGGCTTCGGCGTAAACGCCGGTTTCACCGATCTTGGCGTTGATCGAGGCAGCCACGGCCTTGCCGTTGGCAGCGGTGTTGGCGGCCACGTCACCCACGCTCTTGACGGTCTGCGCGGCGAAGTTGACCACCGCACCCTTGCTGTCGGTGATGGTGAAGGCGGCGATAGYGGTATCGGTATCGGCCACGCCGGCAATGGCGGTGGCGGTGCCGCTGGAGAACTGCGCGCCACCCAGGGCATTGGCCTTGGCGTCCACGACCTTGTCGATGGCGATCGCCTGGCCGGCGTTGGCGC
>NZ_JBFULB010000648.1:0-642 GCF_056400545.1 Stenotrophomonas sp. P5_A8
TCCTGGCGCAGCAGCGGATCGTCGCTGCCGGTGCTCAGTGCATGCCACAATGCACGCTGCGCCGGGTCCAGCGCGGCGTCGTCGAAGCGGTAATACGCCGACACGCCGGCACGCCGGTCGCGCACCAGGCCGGCTTCCTTGAGCCGGGCCAGGTGGGTGGACACGCGTGGCTGCGCCAGCGTGGTGATGGCCGACAGCTCGGCCACGGTCAATTCTTCCTGCTCCAGCAGCGTGAGCAGGCGTACGCGGGTGGCGTCGGCGAACACTTTCAGCCGGACCGACCAGTCCTCGAGATCCATTGAATATCTACCTATCGCGATATAGAGATATTTTCGCCCCGGGCCGGTGCCGGGTCAAGTCAGCTGGCATTGACCGGCCCCCGGTACAATCGCCGCACCTGGACGCGCGCTGCGCGGCCAAAATCACCATGTTCCCGGGAGGGTGTTGTGGATTTCAGTTTTACCGAAGAGCAGTTGATGCTGCAGGACGTTGCGCGCCGCATCGCCCAGGAAAAGATCGCGCCCAGCGCCGAGCACCATGACCGGACCGGCGAGTTTCCGCTGGAGAACATCCGCCTGCTGGGAGAGAACGGGCTGATGGGCATTGAAGTGCCGGCCGAATACGGCGGCGCGGGCATGGACC
>NZ_JBFULB010000649.1:0-635 GCF_056400545.1 Stenotrophomonas sp. P5_A8
GGCCTGGGCATTGATCGAGCGGCCGGACACACCACTGGCGCGGCGCAGGTTGTCGTGCAGTTCGTCGTCGATGTTGACGATGCCCATGGGGATGCCCTGGATACGAAGAATATACGCATCATATACGCTTCATATATTCACTGCCAACATTGTTGCTTACGCGGTGTACGCCGTCGCCTCGATCTCGAACAGCATCCCGTCCAGTGCCAGTCGCGGTACCGGGATCAACGTACAGGTCGGGGCACGCCCCAATGGCCAGCGCCGACCGATCTGATCGGACAGGATGCCCAAACGGTCCTGATCGTGATCAACCACCAGCACCGTGAGCTTGGCCACGTCGGCCAAGCTGGCCCCGGCCGACGCCAGCGCCAGGCTCAGGTTGTCCAGCGCCTGGGCGACCTGCGCCTCGAAGCGGGGCGACAACGCGCCATCGGCGGTCTCCCCGCCCTGCCCGGCGATATGGATCACGCGGGCCGGCAGGCGCACCACCGCCACATGCGAATAGCCATTCGCGCTCGGGTCGTAAAGGCCGGATGGATTGATGAAGCCGAACAGGCCGGCGGGCGCGACAGGGGTATCGATCAACATGGGGGAAGACTTGGTCAGGGAGTGAGTTCGCAGTCTCGTGCCTCAAC
>NZ_JBFULB010000650.1:0-634 GCF_056400545.1 Stenotrophomonas sp. P5_A8
CACGTAACGCTTGCGTCCCAGCCAGAACACGAAGGTGGCCACGAACATCAGGATGCCCGGGATGCCGAATGCCCACTGCGGGCCCAGGTTCTTCAGCGCCAGCGGGATCAACAGCGAGGCAAACAGCGAGCCGAAGTTGATGATCCAGTAGAAGGCGTCGAACACGACCTTGGCCAGATGCTTGTTGCTCTGGTCGAACTGGTCGCCCATGAAGGAGGCCACCAGCGGCTTGATCCCGCCGGCGCCCAGCGCGATCAGGCCCAGGCCGAGGAAGAAGCCCTCCCGGCTGTCCTCGAACACGGCCAGGCAGGCGTGGCCGGCGCAGTAGATCAGGCTGAACCACAAAATGGTGTGGTACTTGCCGAAGAACTTGTCGGCCAGCCAGCCACCAAGCAGCGGGAAGAAATACACGCCGATCATGAAGCTGTGCATGATGTCCTTGGCCTCGCCCGCACGGCCTTCGGCGGTGATCTCCTGCAGCAGCAGCGAGGTGATCAGGAACTGCACCAGGATGTTGCGCATCCCGTAGAAACTGAACCGCTCGCAGGCCTCATTGCCAATGATGTACGGGATCTGGCCTGGCAACTTTCCTTTGCCGGGGCTGGCGGCTGCGATCGTGCTCATCCTATGGGGC
>NZ_JBFULB010000651.1:0-620 GCF_056400545.1 Stenotrophomonas sp. P5_A8
GTGTGGCGATGACCAGCCCTCGACTGCAGATTGGACGTCACTCTGAAATCGCCCAGGTCTATGCGGTCACCACCGTGACGCTGGGTAGAGCGCCACTTTTCGAAGAACCCGACAACGCCGCGGTCATCATCGATGCCCTGCGATTTGTCGACGCAACGAAACGCACGTGTTCACTGGCGTGGGTGGTGATGCCGGACCATGTGCACTGGATGTTCCAGTTACGCAGCGGGACGCTTGCCACCTGTATGCAGATGTTCAAATCCCGGAGCGGCCGTCTGCTGAACCAACAGCTCGGACGCGGAATGTCGCTGTGGCAGCCAGGATACTTCGACCACGCGGTGCGGTGCGATGAATCGCTCCGTCGGCAGGCGGTTTATATCGCTGCCAATCCGGTTCGAGCCGGACTGGTCGGCAGATTGGGGGAATACCCCCATGCATGGTGCCGCTGGCCATTGCAGGAATGAGCTGGACAATCAGCCGAGCATGGCTCGGCTCAACCGTCCGCCGCCCCTTCCCGSGGTAGAGCCGAGCCAYGCTCGGCTGCACCACCKTCCGTCGTTGCACGTCGCCGCCCCTTCCCGSGGTAGAGCCGAGCCATGCTCGGCTGCACCACCTTCCGT
>NZ_JBFULB010000652.1:0-609 GCF_056400545.1 Stenotrophomonas sp. P5_A8
GCTGGTGCGCGCCGCGCAGCGCGTGGCCGATCGAGCCGCTGACCGTCAAGCTGAAGTTCGTCGAAGGCGAGGCGGTCGAGCTGGACGGCAAGGCACTGCCGGGTGAGCAGATCCTGGTCAAGCTCAACAAGCTGTTCGCCCCGTACGGCGTCGGCCGTGGCGTGTACACCGGCGACACCGTGATCGGCCTGAAGGGCCGCATCGTGTTCGAAGCCCCGGGCCTGGTCTCGTTGCTGGCCGCGCACCGCGCGCTGGAAGACGCGGTGCTGACCAAGCAGCAGAACCGCTTCAAGCCGGACGTGGCGCGCAAGTGGGTGGAGCTGGTGTACGAAGGCTTCTACCACGACCCGCTCAAGACCGACATCGAGGCGTTCCTGAAGTCCTCGCAGACCAAGGTCAACGGCGAAGTGGTGCTGGAAACCCGTGGCGGGCGCGTCGATGCGGTGGCGGTGAAGTCGCCGCACCTGCTCAACACCAAGGGCGCCACCTATGCGCAGTCGGCCGATTGGGGCGTGGAAGAGGCGGAAGGCTTCATCAAGCTGTTCGGCATGAGCTCGACCTTGTACGCGCAGGTAAACCGCTAAGCCGATTCACCGGGGTGCCGGCCAC
>NZ_JBFULB010000653.1:0-587 GCF_056400545.1 Stenotrophomonas sp. P5_A8
CCCATGGGGTGGCTCTACCCCTGCACCGCCCAGCGCGACCAAGCGTAGGGATAGTCACCCAGCGCTTCGGCCAGGCCCGCGCGGAGCGGATTGGCAAGGATGTAGAGCGCCTGCCTGCGCAGGGATTCCTCGGTCCTTACGGCGTGATCGAAGTACCCGTGCTGCCAGACCTTTCCCTTTCGCCCCAGACGTTGATTCAACAACCGGCTGCTGCGTGATTTGAACATCACCATGCAACTGGCCAGCGTGCCTCGTCGCAGCTGGATCAACCAATGCAGGTGGTCCGGCATGATCACCCAGGCCAGCGTGCGGGTGATCCCGCACCGTTCCATATAGCGCAGCGAGTCGATGATCACCTCGGCATTTGCGGCATCCTCAAACCACCTGCACCGGTTGTGCGTTGTAGTGGTAAGCGCGTAGCAGTAGCCAGGATGCGAGTAGCGACCGCGCTGGAGGCGTGGACTGGACATCGCATGAGGGTGCGTCGGGCCAGGCGTGGCGGCTATAGGTGGATGGCTGCGCCTTTCGTCAGCATGTTCCGATGCACGGTCTGCGAACAGCCACCCATGGGGTGGCTCTACCGGCGG
>NZ_JBFULB010000654.1:0-573 GCF_056400545.1 Stenotrophomonas sp. P5_A8
TCGCTCAGCAATGCCGCGCCTTTGACGGTGCCAGAGCATGTGGCACTGGAAGCGTATCTCCAACACCAACAAAGCGCTTGGGACGGACGCGCCTACTGACACCCCGGTGGCAGCAGGGGGTGGGCAGACTGCACGTTCACCCCATGAGGAACCCTTCCTATGCAAGTCACTTCTTCCGTGCTCGAACTGGCCGTGTTTACAGTAAAACCGGAGGCGCACGCGCAGATGCCCAGGCTACGTGAACAGCTGCGCGCTGCCATCGCACAGTTCCCCGGGTTGATCGATTACCAGCCGTTCTCGCCGATCGGCGAGGACGACCGATTCGTTGACATCGCTCGCTGGCAAGACCTCGCCAGCGCTCAGGCGGCGGCGCAGGCGTTTGCCGGTGGCGATGCACGTTTCGCCCCTTACTTGGCTGCCATCGAGGAACTACACCTGATGCGGCATTTCGTACCGGGCTGAGGCCGCTGCGGACTCTTCACATTGAAGGACTCGAAGCAGGTTGCAGCATTGTCGACGCCTGCTACCAACGCCGCCCCGCAGGGCGGTGTTGGATCTGGACGTAGCCAATTC
>NZ_JBFULB010000655.1:0-572 GCF_056400545.1 Stenotrophomonas sp. P5_A8
GCATCGGACGATACGGCGTCTTCGATGGCATCGCTGCTGCGCTTGAGGTCGACCGCGCGGGTCTGCGATTCCAGCTGCGGGCGCACCTCGACCCGGTCCAGGTCGACCGCCCCGGCGCCGGCGGCGCTGGCTTCGACGGCCTCGACGGCAAACACCGACGGACTGGCCATCACCAGCAACGACAGGCTGATCGCCTGGCCCAACGCACGCTTCTTCTGCACGACTATCCCCAACGGTGTAAAGACTGGGTCAGCACGGTATGTCCGCGACGTTGCATGGGCATGACACCGGGACAGGGGAACGGGGAATTGGGAATTGGGAATTGGGAATTGGGAATTGGGAATTGGGGACGGGGAATTGGGGAATTGGGGAATTGGGGAATTGGGAAATCGGGAATTGGGAAATCGGAAATCGGGAATTGGGAATTGGGAAATCGGGAATCGGGAATCGGGAATTCGGGAATTCGGGAATTCGGGGAATTCGGGGAATTCGGGGACTCGGGGAATCGGGGAATCGGGGACTCGGGAGGCAGCGTAGAGCCGAGCCATGCTCGGCTGCTCTTGGCGCTGCAC
>NZ_JBFULB010000656.1:0-570 GCF_056400545.1 Stenotrophomonas sp. P5_A8
GCCCGCCACCCTGCGCGTGGTCACCGCGCGCGGCCGGTGCACGGTGACGCTGCAGGCACGCTCCGGCGGCGAGCCGCACCCGCGCCAGCTGGGCCCCCTGCGCTGCAGCGCCAGGGCCTCGCCGTGATCCGTGCGGCGGCCCTGCTGCTGATCGCCGTGCTTGGCGTGTTCGGTTGCGGCACCGCGCGCGCCGACACCAACTGCGTGGTCACCACGCCGGTCACCCTCGCCTTTGGCACCATCACCAACGGCGCGGCCAGCGTCACCAACACCACCACCACCTTCACCGTCACCTGCAGCACCGCCGCGCTGAGCCTGCTGGCTACCGCCTCGGTACGGCTGTGCCTGGGCATCGGCAACGGCAGCGGCGGCAGCACCACCCAGCCCACGCGCAGCATGCGCAACGCCACCACCGACACCATGGCCTTCCAGCTGTATACCAACGCCACCCGCAGCACGATCTGGGGCCTCACCCCCGGCAGCAATCCGGGCGCGCAGGTGTTGGACCTCAATTACAACGTACCGCTGGTGACCGGCGGCAGCGGCACGGTCACCATCACCATCTACGGC
>NZ_JBFULB010000657.1:0-565 GCF_056400545.1 Stenotrophomonas sp. P5_A8
CCGCATTGCTGACCGCCTCGGTGCGCCAGCAGGCCAGCGCGACGGCGGCCACGCCGGTTCCCACGCCCGCCGCCGCACCCACGGCGACGGCAGTGAACGTGGCTGCCGCCGGCAACGCCAACGCGGCCAGCAATTCGGCTTCTCCGGCGGCGATCCTGTCCGGCCAGGCCACGGCTTCGGTGGTGACCGCGCCTGCGCCGGTCGCGGTGACGCCGGCCGAGCCGCCGCGTCCTTCGATGCCCAGCGACGCCTCGCGGATCAAGATGCGCGCGGGCATGCGGCCACTGGTGGTGGCGATCGATCCCGGCCATGGCGGCCAGGATCCGGGCGCTGTCGGCCCGACCGGCAAGCGCGAGAAGGACATCACCCTGGCGGTGGCCCGCGAGCTGGCCCGGCAGGTCAATGCCACGCCCGGCCTGAAGGCCTACCTGACCCGCGATACCGACGTGTTCATCCCGTTGCCGATGCGCGCACAGAAGGCGCGGGCGGCCAAGGCCGACATCTTCATCTCGATCCACGCCGACGCTGCTGAAAACCGCGCGGCCACCGGTTCGTCGGTCTACGT
>NZ_JBFULB010000658.1:0-551 GCF_056400545.1 Stenotrophomonas sp. P5_A8
TCGCTGAGCCGCTCAAAGTCCACTGATGGCGTTTCGTGGCCGGGCGAGAAGCGGACGCTCACCTGCTTCAACACCTCAGCCAGACCCCCTGTGCCAAAAGCAATGCTGGGGGAAGCGAAGAACTTCCCCTTGTGGAGCTTCCCCCACCCTGCCGTAAGTGCCCTGCCGAAGGCTTCAACGCCAGCGTTCTCTGTGACTGCTTTACCGAGTTGCTCGGATAGATCGTTAGCCTTACTACGCTCAGTCGTCCAATCCGCCGCACGAAGCGCCCTGCCGAGGAGCGAGGCCGCGCTGTAAGCAATGTGGTCAGCAGGGTTGCGTCTGGCCGGGAGGTAGTGAACCTGAATTGCTTGCCGATCAAGCTTGGGCATGCCACGGAGCTGGGTCGGCACACCGTCCGGATCGGCGGCCAACACGTATTCCAAGCGTTGCTCGATCTCTCCGCTCTCGTCCATCTCCGCAGTGAGACGAATCCGCACCCCGGGAACTTCGCCAATACTTTGCAGCTGCATGTGCGAGAAGAAGATTGGAACCGCAGCAGTGTCCTTACC
>NZ_JBFULB010000659.1:0-530 GCF_056400545.1 Stenotrophomonas sp. P5_A8
GCGCGGGCATGGACCCGATCGCCTACGTGCTGGCGATGGTGGAGGTCGCCGCCGGCGACGCGGCGCATTCGACCATCATGTCGGTCAACAACTCGCTGTTCTGCAACGGCATCCTCACCCACGGCAGCGAAGCGCAGAAGCAGACCTACGTGCGCGCCATCGCCGAGGGCGAGGCCATCGGTGCGTTCGCGCTGACCGAGCCGCAGTCCGGTTCGGACGCCACGGCGATGCGTTGCCGCGCGGTCAAGCAGGCCGACGGCAGCTTCGTGATCAACGGCAAGAAGAGCTGGATCACCTCCGGCCCGGTCGCCAAGTACATCGTGCTGTTTGCCATGACCGACCCGGACCAGGGCGCGAGCGGCATCAGCGCGTTCATGATCGACACCGACAAGGCCGGCTTCCACCGCGGCAAGACCGAGCCGAAGCTGGGCATCCGGGCCTCGGCCACCTGCGAAATCGAGTTCCAGGATTACGTGGCCAGCGCCGACGACGTGCTGGGCAAGGAGGGCGAGGGCTTCAAGATCGCCATG
>NZ_JBFULB010000660.1:0-524 GCF_056400545.1 Stenotrophomonas sp. P5_A8
CACTGGCCGTATCTTTGATATTGACAACATGCTTAGAGTCTACGAATACAGCCCAAACCTGTGGCGCTCAACAATTGAGTCGGATGCACCTAAGATTGCGGAACACGTCAAAGCTGCTTGGGAGGGGAGGGACACGTCTCAGACATACATGCGCTTGCTTAAGAAGGCCGCACCGTAGGCGAGTTGTGTTGAGCGATGTACTACACGACTAGCAACTTCGGAAGATGGGCACTCAAAATGAAGACATGTCAATATTGTGGCTTGGCAGCAGAGATGACCAGAGAGCACGTAATACCTAGCTGGTATTACAAGGGGCGGAATAGCAAATCTGGCGCAGGATTCTCAGAAAAAGCTAAAGGAAAACTAGTTGCAGGGGAGCTCAAGATTGGCGATGTGTGCAGGCAATGCAATAACGGCCCACTTTCAGCATTAGACGGCTACGGGAAGGACTTGTATGCACGGCACATGGCCCATTCCACCAACACGCGTACTTCTCAAAACTTCATCTTCGACTACAACCTACT
>NZ_JBFULB010000661.1:0-522 GCF_056400545.1 Stenotrophomonas sp. P5_A8
CACCTGAACTCCCAAGCCGCTCCCAGCCACCGTAAACCATGCCCGAGAGCTGTAGCCTCGAGCCAAATAGCCCCTTCGCTTGCTAATGGCCTTGCCACCAGCATCACCTCCAGCAGGCCCATCTGCGTCCACCCTTGCAGTACTGATGCAGCTGCTTACAGCACCACAACCGGGCCGATACCCTTTTGGAACAATGACTTCGCCAAGCTCCCTTGTCAGCCAGAGTACTGATAAGTGCCTTGTAAGCCGGGGAGCCGGCACTTTGAGCCCATCCGAGCGCGCGAACCCTTGGGGATTGCTGGGCGGGGCTGACTCATGCACTCAAGGCGGACACTCGCTTGCGGTGTACCTCCCCGGAGCCGAACCTACGTGTAGTACTTCTCATTGACGTTGCGGCTGCAGGCGAGACACTTTCGATATGCACCAAAAAGCCCAGGACGCTMCCGTCCCAGCAAGCCACCGCATTCGCAAACCAGCGGGCTGCTTCCTTGATCACAGCGCCATAGCCTCACAGTGGCGATA